>JAZNQB010000102.1:0-10493 GCA_045589995.1 Paludibacteraceae bacterium | reverse complement strand
GACCGCGGATGTGGCTATCGCTTGCTGGCAGTATTATTGTGTCACGCAAGATAAGCAATGGCTCGCCGAAGTGGGATACCCCATCATACGAGAAACAGCTGACTTCTGGGCAAGCCGTATTGAACCAAACGGAGATATCATCAACTGTATTGGAGCAGATGAGTGGAGCCAGAACCCTTACGGAGGAAAGCAGGTGGATAATAATGCCTATACCATAGGTGCCGCTAAAACCAATCTCCAAATGGCAACTGAAGCAGCAAAAGTGCTGGGACTGACTCCTGCTAAAGAGTGGAATGAGACAGCGGAAAAACTGCATTTTGTATATATGCCGGATGGTATTATTGCTGTTAACCAGACCTATACCGGACAGGTTACCAAACAGGCGGATGTGATTTTACTTGCATACCCTCTGCACCTCCTCACCGATGCCAATGAGATAGAGCGAAATATAGAGTACTATATATCTAAAGTGCCCGATAAGAGAACACCAGCAATGTGCAAGTCCATATATGCTGTTCTCTATAGCCGAATGGGTAAAGCGGATAAAGCACTTTATTACTGGCGTGACTCATATCTGCCGAACCTCAATCCGCCTTTCCGCGTGATAGCTGAGTTTAACGGAGGTACGAATCCGTATTTCATTACAGGTGCCGGAGGTACATTACAGGCACTCCTATTCGGTTGTGCAGGATTGGATATAACAACTAAAGGACTCAAACAAACCTATAAACCAATTCTACCGCCAGAATGGACATCACTGACCATTCGTCGTGCAGGACAGAAAGATATCGTTATCAAATAATAAAAAGAATAAACTATGCAATCACGCTCCCTGTTCTTCCTTCATCGTACATTGTCACTCGCTGTTCTGTTCGTGCTTTGTACTTTCAGCTTAGGGATATTCGCTTCAGATAGACCCTGGGGTGTGAATGCGCATCCTTATACCTATACCCCGGAGCAGGATACGCCTGCTCCGAAAGGGTATAAGGCTTTTTATATCTCCCATTACGGCAGACATGGCTCGCGTTCAGACTTAGGTAGCAAGTACTATCCTTATTTGGACTCAGTGCTCACTGTCCGTCAAACTACTACTGGGCTGACTGCTCAAGAAGACTCATTGCTGCGGCTCACACGCAGCGTGAATGCCCTGCACGACGGTATGGATAGACGCTTGTTGCCATTGGGACAAAAAGAACAGGCGGCTATAGCACAACGGATGTCAACACGCTTCCCCTCTGTCTTTAAACGCGGAGGAGAGGCAAGAGCCGTCAGCAGTGTTATCCCACGATGTATAGTCAGTATGACGGCTATCACCAATGCCCTGACTGCCTTGCATCCGAATATAAAATGGTATTTCGATTGCGGAGAGCAAATACAAAAATACATATATAGTACAGGTCCGCGCGAGATGACAGTGCCGGAGGTCCAACACTGGTCAGACAGTATTCTGCATATAGAGCAAATCAGTTATGAGGAGCGCTGCGCCTATCAGACGGCTGTGTATGCACCTCTATTCGGCATACCTGCCGACCCGTACTATTTCCTGCCTGAGGATAAGGTAAAAATACTGGAGGACGAAATGACTATCCATTATTGCCTGAACTTTGGCAATACACCCTACGGGCGCAAGCATTTCCCTTACTCACAAGTAGAACTCAATGAGATTATTCAAAGCGCAGACAATGTGATAGCTGGCAACGAAAACACAATACTCGATCTCCGTTTTGGGCATGATAATCCTATCCTTAATCTGGTCTCACTCATGGGGATAGAAGGAGTAGGGTCAGCCCTCGAAGCGGAGGAAATAAGCACCAAGTGGCCCGGATGGAAATACCTGTGCATGGGTGCTAATATGCAACTCGTATTTTATCGTAATGCAAAAAATGATGTTTTGCTCAAAGTACTCTACAATGAAAAGGAAAGCCATATAGAAGGACTGACGCCAATCAATAACTGTTATTACCGCTGGGAAGAAGTGAAATATAAATGGCTGCACACCCATCGTTTCGCTACCTATAATGTGCGCTATGTAAACCCAAAGAATGGAGATACGGGAGAAAAATTCTGGTCCAATAGACGCGAGTTTGTGCTGCGTAATGTGTTGGAGAACGGCTTCGATATAGTAGGTATGCAAGAGGTAACAGGTAATAACTGTGATTCTCTGACCGGCACTTCCCAATTAGAAGACTTGTGTCTCGGACTCAAAGACTATGCATGCATAGCCTATGAGCGCAATGACAAGAAATATAGTTATAACGCGGTCTTCTACCGTACTGACCGCTACGAGTGCCTTGAACACTCCTCTTTCTGGCTGAGTGAGACACCGGACAAACCATCCAAAAGTTGGGGCAGCAAATTCTATAGACGCTGCATAGTGGCGCATATGCGCGATAAATACACACAGCAAGAGTTCTGGTTCGCTGATGCACACACGGATTATAGCCCCATGGAAGCAGGACTCAAGCAGGCGCAGCTACTTGCAGATACATTGCCGAAAATAGCAGGACAACTACCTATTATCTTGGTAGGAGACCTTAATCATGATAGGTATAAAGACCCTAATATATACCAAACTTATCGCACTACGCTTGAGGACCAACCACACCCTTATACACCTACCTATCAGAATTGGCATACCGTTCGCGATACTACCTATACTGGTATGGAAATAGATTATCTCCTCTACCGCCAAATGAGACGAATAAGTTGGCAGGTAGCAACCGAAGACTATGGACGGAGAGTACCGCCCTCAGACCATTTCCCACTATATGGAGATTTCCAACTCATCCCCAAACGATAAAATAGACAACATGTAATTAGAACCAATAGTAAAATCTAAAATATCATGACACGCAAAGAATTTTTACAAACACTCGGTATCGGTGCAGCTGCGTTGACAGTAGAAACTTTACCCGGTGCTTCACTTCTACAAGCAGCAGAAACAAAAAAGAACCCTCTGCCTAAAAATAGTGAGAGACTTGCTTTCGGTTTGCCTGATCAGGAAGCCAAAGTTGCTAAACCCATTACGGCTATCGTTATCGGCGCCGGTGCGCGTGGCTCTGTTTACGCCGCATATAGCGAACAGTATGCTAAGTCACTCAAGATAGTAGGTGTGGCAGACCCGAACGCTATTCGCCGTGAGCAGATGGCTACGGCCTACGGTATAGCACCGGAACATCAGTTCGCAGACTGGGCAGATGTATTCAAATTGGCTAAGTTCGCAGATGCCGTTATTATAGCTACTCCGGATAATCTGCATTATCAACCTTGTATGCGCGCGTTAGCTGCAGGCTACGATGTGCTATTGGAGAAACCTATCGCACAGACCGCCAAGGAGTGTACCGATATTTTGCGACAAGCGCGCAAGTATGGTCGTATAGTAGGCGTATGTCATGTGCTGCGTTATGCACCTTATTTCCGTGCACTAAAGCGAGTAATAGACGAAGGACGACTGGGAGATATTGTATCAGTACAACATTTTGAACCGGTACGCTTCCACCATATGGCACACTCTTATGTGCGCGGTAACTGGCATTCAGCAGAGCAAACAACTCCGATTATCATTGCTAAGGCGTGCCACGACTTGGATATAATTCGTTGGTTGCTTAATAAACCATGCAAGAAAGTGTCAGCTTTTGGTTCACTCTCTTTCTATACGCGCAAGAACGAACCGCAAGGAGCAGCAGATAGATGCTTCGATTGCGCTGTAGAAAAACAATGTCCGTTCTCTGCACTCAAAATATACATCCGCGAACATAAATATCTCTATGTGTTTGATGCGCTACCGAAAGAGAAAACGGCTAAGGATGCAAAGATAGCAGAGTATTTACGCACAACCAATTATGGACGATGTGTGTTCCGTTGTCCTAATGACCAATGTGATCACTATGTATGTAACCTTGAGTTTGAAGGCATAAATGGTACCGCACCTACTACCGCAGGATTACAAGTGGAGGCACTCACCTCTTATGGAGGAAGAAAAACGCGTATCATGGGTACTAAAGCTGATATAGTAGGAGATATGAAAACCTTTACACTCACTGATTTTCTGACAGGGAAAAAATATATATGGGATGAAGATATATCTAAATTGCCAGGATACGAAGGACACGCAGGTGGAGATTGGGGAATTGTGAAAGACTTTGTACTCGCTGTAGCAAACAAAGATGAGAAATATCTCTCATCTACTATCGATGTTTCTGTGGAAAGCCATATAATGGGCTTTAAAGCGGAAGAGTCGCGACTCAAAAACAAAATAGTAAAAATCTAATATTAGCGAGTAAAATAAGCCATGAAAAAAATACTTATCTTATCTCTCACTATACTTTGTTTGGGAAGTCTCGCGTGGGGAGTATACAATACTCATAATACGCCTTTGACGCGTGCTGAGCAAATCCGTGCAGACCTGCTCAATCCCGATTGTCAGCGAGTGCTCGTAGCTGCTCATAGAGCGGACTGGCGAAATTGGCCGGAGAATTCTCTGCCGGCTATACAGTCTGCTATAGATATGGGGGTGGACATTGTAGAAATAGACCTGCAGTGTACTGCTGATAGCCAATTGATAGTCATGCACGATAGCAAAATCAACCGTACCACTACTGGAAAAGGCGTAGTGGCGGAAATGACGCTTGATTCAATCATGCAGTTTAAACTCAAGAATGGTGTTAGTATCCGCACCCGTCACCAAGTACCTACTTTGCGTGAGGTCCTACAACTATGCAGAGGACAAGTGCTAATCAACTTGGATAAAGCAGACCGATACTTCGACTTGATAGTACCTATCCTCGAGGAAACAGGTACTACACGACAGATAATCATGAAAGGTCGCAAACCCGCAGAAGAGGTAAAGGCCCTGTACGGCAAATATCTGGATGAGGTCATTTATATGCCTATCGTGGACCTTAATGACTCTACATCTTTAGATGTTTTCTGTGCACATTTAGAGAGTCAACCTTGTGCTTTTGAGTTATGCTGGAGAGCAGAGGACCAATATGTACAACATGCTTCTGCGCTCGCCAAAGGAAAGGCACTCCTGTGGGTTAATTGCCTGTGGGATACCCTCTGCGGAGGACACGAAGATGACGAGGCAGTTCGTAATCCTGATGACCATTATGGCTACCTAATAGATTCCCTTGGATTTGGTATCATACAAACCGACAGACCCGAGTTCTTAATTCAATATCTACAAAACCGCTGATAAATTATGAGAACACATAGATTCTTATCATTAGTACTCACCTCTCTCTGGGTGACCCTTTATGTTTGTGGGGCTAAGCCGAATTATACGATTCGTCTCTATGAGAATAGCCACCCAACATATCAAAACGGCTATGCACCCGAAGATGAGTGGGTGGAGCGAAAAGATCGTATATACAATATCTCTGATCCAAGGTTGGATGTATATCTCCCTCAAGGAAGTAAAGCCAAAGGTATTCTTCTCTCCATACCAGGCGGAGGTTATCGTTTTGTCTCCTCTGGTAATGAAGGTACACAAGTGGCAGATTTCTTTGTTCCGCGAAACTATGCAGTAGCCGTGCTTAAGTACCGTTTGCCTAATCAACATGAGAATGTACCTTTGGAGGATGCCTTAAAGGCTATGCGAATACTGCGCGATAGCGCTGCCCAATGGGCGATAGAAAAGGCTGCAGTAGGGGTAATGGGTTTCTCAGCAGGAGGACATCTGGCTGCGTCATTGCTTACGCACTACACAGATAGCAAGACAAGACCTGATTACGGTGTGCTCGTTTACCCAGTGATATCTATGGATGATGATATTACGCATAAGGGCTCATGTAAGCACTTACTCGGAGAAACTCCTACGCTTGAGCAACGGCAGTATTGGTCGGCAGAGAAACAAGTGACAGCTGATACACCGCCATGTCTGATTGTAACCTGCCAAGACGACCCTACCGTACAGATTGCCAATTCTATACGATTCTATGAAGCACTCACCGCACATAAAGTACCCTCTTCGCTCGTTATCGTACCCGTGGGCAAGCATGGGTGGGGGTTCTCAAGGCAATTTCAAGATAGAGAAATTATTGATCAGGCTATAATATCTTTCATAGATCCTTAATACCAAGGCAGTTGTGATGAGTATATAACGCTGCTCAAGGATCATCATATACGCATCAGCATGACTGAAGACAGCAATCCAACGGATAATGGGATGGTGGAGCGAGTTAACGGAATTATCAAGAATGAATTCCTGGAGCCGCTGCCGACTCCTAAGAACCTGCTTGAAGCTATGCCAATAGTAGATCACGCAATCCGCACGTACAATACTTTACGTCCTCATCTCAGTTTAAGTATGCGCGCACCTGCGCAGGTGTATGAGGAAAACAATAATTTTCAAAAGTTAAAGGTATAGGTTTAATGAAAATTGCATCTCGTATAGTAATAAAATTTGCGTATGTCAATTTTTTGCAGTATCTTTGCATCGTCTTTTAAAATAGTAAACCTCTTTAGGCTTTCAGTCAACCTTTTTAGGTATTAAATCAACCCTTTTAGGTGTCGAGTCAAAAGTTTACGATTTTTAAGATTCCATCTCAGTTATCGAGTCAACCTTTTTCAGTTTTAGTCATTTTATTACATATAGCATGAAACTCACAGACATTTTATCGAGCCAGTTGAATAACTTAGAATGGCAGGCCAAGGGTTATCAACTGCCTACCTTTGATATTCAAACTATCCAGCGCAAGACCTATGACGAACCTACATGGGTGCATTTCGGTGGAGGAAATATTTTCCGTGCTTTCCCAGCTGCTATACTCAATGACTTGCTTAATACTGGTCAGTATGACCGTGGTGTTATAGTAGCGGAGACCTTTGATTATAGTATAGTGGACCAAGCTTATACTCCTTATGCTAATCTCTCTCTGCTCGTCAGTTTGAGGGCAGATGCAACGGTAGAAAAGAAAGTGATAGCTTCTATTACCGAAGCACTGAAAGCGGATTACCAATTTGCTGATAATTGGCAAAGACTTAAAGATATTTTCTCTGCTCCTACTTTGCAGATGGCAAGTTTCACAATTACGGAGAAAGGTTATACTTGGCAGGAACAAGACTTTGCAAATGGCCTTCAGCCCCAATCGGCTGTGGGCAAAGTAGCCGTGTTGCTCTATGTGCGTTTTTTAGCTGGAGCACTACCGCTTACATTACAAAGTATGGATAACTGTTCGCATAACGGAGATAGGTTGAGAACTGGGGTAATGTCATATGCGCAACAGTGGGTGAACGATGGATTGGTGAAAAAAGACTTCTTGGATTATATCAGCGATGAGACTAAGATTACCTTCCCTTGGTCTATGATTGATAAGATAACACCTCGTCCACACGCAAAGGTTAAAGAGATGCTCGCTTCCGACGGATTTGAAGATAATGACTATATAGAAACCGATAAGCATACCTTTACTGCACCTTTTGTTAATGCCGAAGAAGTACAATATCTCGTCATAGAGGATCTTTATACCAATGGTCGTCCCCCATTAGAGTTGGGTGGTGTACTTTATACCTCGCGCGAAGTAGTTGATAAAGTGGAGACAATGAAAGTGACCACTTGTCTCAACCCATTACACACAGCCATGGCTATCTATGGCTGCATGTTGGGATATACACTCATTTCAGCAGAGATGGTAGACGATGATATACGCACACTGGTGCAAAAAATAGGCTACGACGAGGCAATGCCGGTGGTAACTAACCCAGGAGTACTCGACCCTTATGAATTTATAAATGAGGTGCTCAATAAGCGCTTTCCCAATCCTTTCATGCCGGATACTCCTCAGCGTATAGCGATGGATACCTCGCAGAAAATACCTATACGTTTTGGTCAGACATTGCGCAAATACGATGAACGTGGACTGGATAAGTCAAACCTGATACTCATCCCCCTTGTCCTTGCTGGTTACGCACGCTACCTAAAAGGAGTACAAGATAATGGTACACCTTTCGATTGTTCTCCTGATCCCCTGCTAGCGGAATTACAAACCATTATAGCACCGTTGCAAATAGGAGAACCTAATCAGGACTGGTCTCCATTGAAGCAGTTCTTTTCACGGCAAGATATTTTTGCTGTGGACTTGTACGCTATGGGTTTGGGCGAACAAATTGAACAGATGACAAAGGAACTCTTTGATCATTATGGAGCCGTACGAGAAACACTCCATAAATATGTAACAATGTGTAAAAATTGAATTGAAAAAATCATACATGGAACGAACTTGGCGTTGGTTTGGCAAGAAAGATAAAATTACACTTGCCATGTTGAAACAAATAGGAGTGGAAGGCATAGTGACTGCATTGCACGATGTGCCACTCGGTGAGGTGTGGACACAAGAGAAGATACATGAACTCAAATCCTATATTGAATCTTACGGACTTAAATGGTCGGTTGTTGAGTCTCTCCCTGTAGTGGAAACAATCAAATATGGAGGACCGGATAGGGAACAACAAATAGAGGTGTACAAGGAGTCTTTGCGTAATCTCGGCAAAGAGGGAATCCATTGTGTGTGTTATAACTTTATGCCTGTATTGGATTGGGCACGCACAGACCTCTCACATCTTAATCCCAATGGCAGTACTAATTTATATATGGATTGGAGTGCCTTAGCTTATTTCGATATCTATCTTCTCAAACGCGCAGGTGCTCGGGAGGATTGGTCGCACTTCTCTGCTACCCATGCTACATGGCAGCGTGACTTGGTGGCAGAGGCGGATAATATAGCAGTTCAAGCAACACCGGAGTCGGACTATGCGTTAGTAGAGAATATCGTAATCAAGACACAAGGGTTTGTGAGTGGTAACTTTAAAGAAGGAGATGAGCATCCGCTCGAACTCTTTCGCCAATTGCTTGATTTATACAAAGGCATTGATAAGGAGCAATTACAAGCTAATATGCAGTATTGGCTTCGAGCTATTATGCCTATCTGTGACGAGTATGATATTAATATGTGTGTCCATCCGGATGATCCACCTTATCCGGTTTTTGGTTTGCCTCGTATTGTGCGTAATGAAGCAGATATAGATGCTTTTCTACAAGCCGTACCTAATCCACACAATGGACTTACTTTCTGTGCTGGTAGTTTATCTGCTGGTGAGGAGAATGATGTGGTGGCATTGGCACGCAAATATGCAGAACGAACGCATTTCGTGCATTTACGCTCATGCCATATTTTCCCCAATGGAGATTTTACTGAAGCTTCACACCTCGGTGGTAGAGCGAATATAGTGGAATTATGCCGTGTTTTTGAAAAAGCAGAGCAAACAGGTAAACCCAATTCAGGTCACCGACTGCCCATGCGTGTGGACCATGGCATGACATTTACAGATCAACCTGGTGGTATCATGGATGAGTCCTCGCACGGCCATAATGCAGGGTACACACTCCTTGGTCGCATGTTTGCTTTAGGACAGGTACAAGGTATTCTTGCTACAGTAGATGACGAATTACAAATCCCTTATCATCAACCCGGATTTCATGAGTAATATAAAAAAATATGCATTAGGTATCGATATAGGCGGTACTGGAACTAAATTCGGTGTAGTTAACGAAGAAGGAGAAGTGCTATGCAGTAGTTCTATTCCTACACAGCAGTATCCGATAATAGACGAATATTGCAATGTCTTGTGTGAGGAAATGAAGAAACTTGTGGCTTCTCAGGGTTTGCAGATGAGTGATATAGTAGGTGTCGGTTGTGGTGCGCCAGATGCGAATTATTATAGCGGTTGTATTGAGCATGCTACCAATCTGCCTTGGAAAGGTGTAGTGCCATTAGCTAAACTCATCAGCGAGCGTATGGGCGTTAAGTGTGCTGTTACCAATGATGCCAATGCGGCAGCGCAAGGAGAAATGATTTACGGTTCTGCACGCGGTATGAAGAATTTTATTGTCATTACCCTCGGTACAGGTGTAGGATCTGGTATTGTGATAGATGGCAAACTGCTGTATGGTAATGATGGTTTCGCAGGCGAGTTGGGTCACTGCAAGATTGACCACTCTGGTGCCGGACGCATGTGCGGCTGCGGACAGAAGGGTTGTATAGAGGCATATGCCTCTGCTACTGGCGTAGCGCGTACAGCCAAGGAGATAGTGACTTCTACCACCCAGCACACCCTCTTGCGTCAAGTGGCAGATATAGATAATATTACTTCCAAGGATGTGTTTGAAGCAGCAGAGAAGGGAGATATTGTAGCGAAGGAGATTTTTGATTACACCGGTCGTCTCTTAGGTCAGAAACTGGCTGACTTTGTGCATTTCTCTAGCCCGGAGGCAATCATTCTCTTTGGTGGACTGACCAAGTCGGGTCATTGGATTATGGATCCTATCCGTGAGGCAATGGAGGAGAACCTCATGCCTATCTGGAAAGGTAAGATACCTGTTTCCATCTCTGTACTGAAGGATTCTGACGCGGCTATCCACGGTGCATCATCGTTGGCTTGGTAATTATGTATTTACATCTCTCCTACCGTAATGAAGTGTCGTTCTTTATATC
>JAZNQB010000101.1:0-13209 GCA_045589995.1 Paludibacteraceae bacterium | reverse complement strand
TACAAGCACAATATGACGAAATGGTCAAGTTACTTTTTGCAGAAGGCAACCCAGTGGGCATCAAAGCCGTTTTGGCACAAAAAGGCATTATTACGAACCATCTCCGCCTCCCGCTTGTTGCTGCCAGCGAAGAATTAGAACAAAAAATTGCTCGCTCGTTAGCATAATCACAACAAAAGAGACGGTCGTTTGGCCGTCTCTTAGTTTGTGTAAGAACCTTTTTTTCTATCCTTGTAGAACAATAATTACTTTGCAGCTTTCTTCTTAGCTTGATCAACGATAGCCTTGAAAGCAGCCGGTTGGTTCATAGCGAGGTCAGCAAGGACCTTGCGGTTGATAACGATACCGGCTTTCTTGAGGTAACCCATCAACTGGCTGTAGCTCAATCCCTCAAGACGAGCAGCAGCGTTGATACGCTGAATCCACAATGCACGGAACGTGCGTTTTTTGTTCTTACGATCGCGGTAAGCATACTGCAAACCTTTCTCCCATGTGTTTTTAGCGACGGTCCAAACATTAGCGCGTCCACCAAAGTTACCACGGGTGAGCGACATGATCTTTTTGCCACGGTTGCGCGAAGCAACGTGATTTACTGATCTTGGCATTTCTCTTTCCTTTCAAATTTGGTGGTTAATACTTAACGAAGTACAAGCATCTCTCTAACAGAGCGCAAATTCGTTTGATCTACTAAAGCAACATGTGTGAGGTTGCGTTTTTGTTTTTTAGTCTTCTTCGTCAGAATGTGACTTTTGTAAGCGTGCTTACGCTTAATTTTACCTGTTCCGGTAAGCGTAAAACGCTTTTTAGCACCGGAGTTAGTTTTTACCTTAGGCATTTTGTATAAATATTTAATTGTTAATAATTCGTCCGTCAGGCAGCCGGCACGCTCTATGCGTGTTTAGTAAAGGTAGGCCTACGAACGGTTTATGCTTGTTATTATTTATTGCTTTTCGGACTCAAGTTGAGAATCATTCTCTTTCCCTCAAGGTTAGGCACATTATCAGGCTTGCCATACTCGGCGAGGTCGTTAGCAAAGCGTGCTAACAGCAATTCTCCCTGCTCTTTAAAGACGATGGAGCGTCCGCGGAAGAAGACATAGGCCTTCACTTTGTTTCCATCTTTAAGGAACTCAATGGCATGCTTCAACTTAAAGTTGTAGTCATGGTCATCTGTTTGGGGTCCAAAACGAATTTCTTTGACTTCCATCTTCTTAGCATTCGCCTTAGCCTCTTTCTGCTTCTTTTTCTGCGCGTACAAGAACTTCTGATAATCAATGATACGGCAGACAGGCGGGTTGGCTGTTGCTGCAATCTCGACAAGATCGAGATTCATATCATCAGCCATAGCCATAGCTTGTTGGTACGAGTAGATTCCTTGCTCTACATTATCGCCGATAAGGCGCACTTGCTGGACACCGCGTATCTTCTCATTAATACGATTCGGTTCCTCTTTAATAACACGACCACCTCTTGGTCTGTTGGGGATTGTTGCTATAGTTTTATCCTCCTTTAATTAGTTAAAAAATGATGCTTCTCTCATGGGCACACTTCTCCCCACTTTCGAAAAAGCGGACAAAATTACAACAAATTTCTGACACTCGCAAGAAAAATGTATTTTTTTTTACTTTTTTCCATATTTATTTGCGCGCACGAAATATTTTTAGTATCTTTGCACGCTTTTTTGACGATTGTATGCATAGTGTGTAGGTCGTCCTAAACCAGTAAATAATTTTAATCGACATGAAAAAAGATTTCTTTATTCTAACATTGCTGATTGCATCTATGATGTTCAGTTGCGTGGAACCCGCTTATATTAATGGTCCCGGCGACAACTCTCATAATCTAGACACCATTCCAATCACTATTCCCGACACAAATGGTATTGTAATCAGTGTGGATAGCGCCATTGCCATCTGCAAGTCCTTACCAGCAGATGCTGTTACAGGTGAATTGTATAAGATAAGCGGTATCATCACCAAGAACACCACGAACCCGATGAATGTTCCTGGTTCATACACCAATATCAATTTCAATATCTCCGACAATGGAGGCAAGACATATATTGCCAGTTACTACACTAACAATATCAATAATCGTCCGTTCCGCAAAAACGCTGATGTACCTCGTGTAGGTTCAAAAGTAACGGTCTTGGGTGCACTGACCAACTACAAAGGAGAGACCCCTGAGATTAAGAACGGTTTTATCGTTCGTATTGATTCGATGGTGGCTCCTCCGCCATTCCCGGGATGCCCAGAACCTGAAGAGGGAGAGATTAGTGTGAGCGAGGCTGTGGAGTTAGCCCTTCAGTTGCAAGACCAAACAGAATCAAAAGAGTCATATGATATCAAAGGTGTGGTTACAGAGATACTGAACATAGATGTAGCTTCCTATGGAAATGCAGAATATATCATTTCTGATGGCAAAGCACAATTCTATGTATATCGCGGTAAGGGTTTGAATAATGCCAAGTTTACCAACACAAACCAATTATTGGTTAACGATACACTGACTGTGCGCACAAAATTGTACAATTACAAAGGCCTCCCTGAGACCAAGGCTAATGCTGCACAAATCATCAAAACAACCAACCCGAATTGGTAATTCATTCTCACATAGATAACTAATATAAAATAATTATACAAAAATGACAAGTTTACAAAGAATTAGAAATCATGGCGCACTGTTGATAGCAGTGGTTGGTATTGCCATGTTAGCATTTATTTTAAGTGACTTTTTGAATTCAGGTAGTAGTTTCTTCCATCGCAGTCGCGAGAATGTAGCCGTGATAGAAGGGAATGACATTCACTACACCGAGTATGAAGCAGCCACAGAGCAATTAACCGAAGTGTACAAAATCGAGAGCGGTCGCAGCGATTTCGATGAGGACATGAGCAACCAAATCCGTAACCAAGTATGGAGTATGATGCTCATGGATTACACCTTGCGCGCACAAGCCGAAGAAATTGGCATGGACATCACGGCCGACGAATTGAAAGAACTATGCGTAGGCGAGAACCCACACCAAATCATTTCAAGTCGTCGCACATTCATGGATGAGAATGGTCAATTCAACCGTGACGCAGTCATCAACCTTTTGCAAGCCATTAACCAAGAAGGCGAAGAGACTGAAGATGCTAATATACAGCAAGCGAAAAACTATTGGATGTATTGGGAAAATGCTGTGCGTATCAGTTATATGCAAGAGAAATACACTTCTCTGCTCCAGCACTTGCTCAAAGCTAACTCTTTGGAGGCTCAATACGCTTTTGATGCCCGCCAAAAAGGTGTGTCTATTGAATATGTAATGCAGCCATATTTTGCTGTAGCAGACAGCCTCGTTAGTGTAAGCGAGAAAGATATCAAAAAAATATACAAGCAGAATAAGAAGCAATACAAGCAAACTCCTAACCGCGCCATCAAATATATCGCATACGATATTGTGCCATCAGAGGACGATTTCAAAGCAGAAGAAGCATTAATGAATAGCCTCAAAGAGGATTTCCAAAAGGCCGAAGATGTAACCTTGGTAGTCAATACCAATTCTGACATCATGTATGATGGCTTTGATTATTCAGAATCTACCATTCCAGCACAATTCAAAGAATTTGCTTTTGCGAAGGGTGCCAAGGTTGGTGATTGCACCGAGATTCTCTTTGAGAATAACACGTACGCTATGGCCCGTATCATGCAATGCGGCTATTCTATGCCAGACTCCGTAGAACTCAAAGCTATCATTCCTGAGGGTGAAGATCAAGAGTTGGGCTGGTTCACCGCTAACGAGTTACCTAAAAATATCGCAGAGAAAGCCTTTACCACCAAACGCGGCGAACAATTCACTATTGCACAAGGCATGGGCGAATTAACATATGAGGTTATGGAAGTGAGTGCAGCTACACCTAAAGTAAAATTAGCTATCCTATCACGCACTGTTACCCCATCTAGCAAGACCTACTCTGCTTTATATAACGCAGCTAAACAATTTATCGTTGCCAACTCCACCGCAGAGGCGTTAGAGACAGCAGCACAAGAAGCGGGTATGACAGTTGTACCACAATACAACCTAACTGCTACTACCGACAAAGTAGGTCAGCTGAAATCGAGTCGTCCTATTGTTCGCTGGGCATTTGAGGCAAAAGAGGGTCAAGTATCTGATGTATTCGAGTGTGGACAGCAATTCATTATAGCAGCACTGACTGAGATAAACGATGATGATTATCGTTCATTAGAATCTATGCGCGCTGAGTTGACATATGAGGCAACCAACAATGCTAAGGCTGCATATATCAAAGAACAACTCAATGGTGTAGAGACACTTGCTGCAGCAGCAGAAGTATTAGGTCAGTCTATTCAGTCTGTAGAGCGTGTTACCTTAGCAGATAGCCGTCTGGGGCATGCAGGTATAGAGCCAGCAGTCATCGGTACAGCTATTGCCATGAGTGAGAATACTCTAAGCGAACCTATCCAGGGTAATATGGGCGTATTCGTTGTTAAGACCGGTATGGCTATCAATACCAACGAAGAGTTCAATGCAGATACAGAGAAAGCACAATTAGCTTCCCGCTTTGCATATCTGCCATACCAGGCTATGCAGTTGTTGGAGCAGAATGCAAATGTAGAGGATAACCGCGCTAACTTCCAGTAATCATACACGCGCGCGCAATATAATTAAGGAGAGTACTCGCTACGGGCTACTCTCCTTAACAATAAATACATGATAGGCAATAAACACATATCTCCTTGGATTTGGGTGCCCACACTGTATTTTACAGAAGGGATACCCTATTTCTTGGTAAATAGTATCTCCGTGATGCTTTTTGCCAAGATGGGTGTACCCAACGACCAATTGGCTTTCTTCACCACACTGCTCTATTTTCCGTGGTTTCTCAAAGGGTTATGGAGTCCTTTTGTAGATATCATTCGTACTAAACGCTGGTGGATTATAGCCATGCAGATTTTGCTGACTACTCTATGTGTTTTACTGACTATCAGTCTTCCCCATCCAGATACGGACACCATAATCTCAAAGACTACCGAGGTAGGAATGTTCCGTTTCACTTTGATTCTGTTTATTATTGCCGCTTTTGCTTCTGCTACACACGATATAGCAGCGGACGGCTACTATATGTTGGCACACTCTGTCAAGAGCCAAGCCGCTTTTGTGGGAATTCGTTCTACCTTCTATCGCATAGCTTCCGTCTTTGTACAAGGAGTGCTGGTGTATATAGCTGGACGCATAGAAACAGCAACTGGCAATATACCTCTTTCATGGCAAGTGACACTTGGCGTAACAAGCATCATAATGCTTGTGATCACCCTATACCACACTTTTCTACTACCAGCACCTGAGAGCGACCAGGCACGGGAAACAAAAAATAGCGCAGATATAATTCGTGAACTACAGGCATCATTTGTCTCCTTCTTTACCAAACCAGGTTGTCTCTTGGCTATCTGTTTTATGCTACTATACCGTCTTAGCGAAGGTTTTTTGGTTAAGTTGTGCCAGCCTTTCTTAGTTGATAGCCGCGCTGTCACATATCGCGACGGAAAATTTTTCGGAGGCGGTCTGGAGTTGAGTACAGATATAGTAGGACTTTTATATGGCAGTGCAGGTGTTATATGCCTATTACTTGGTGGCATTTTGGGCGGTATATATATTGCTCGGCGAGGATTAAAACGCTCGTTGTGGCTGATGGCAGCCGCCTTGACACTACCAAGTTTTGTCTATTGCTATCTCAGCATGGCGCAACCTGACTCACTTTGGCTTATCGGTACTGCTGTTTGCTTTGAGCAATTAGGATACGGCTTTGGCTTTACTGCTTATATGATGTATATGATGTATTTCTCCGAAGGAGCATACAAAACTTCACACTATTCAATTTGCACAGCATTTATGGCGCTATCCATGATGATTCCAGGCTTTATAGCTGGTTCTTTGGAATTGGCAGTCGGCTACTCCACCTTCTTCTGGATAGCAAACGCTTGCAGTATTACTACTTTTATCATTACTTATTTTGTCTATAAAAAACTATAAATATATCAAGCCATGAATATCAAACGAATTGTTCCGAACTCATTAACTTGCTGCAATTTGCTCTGTGGCAGTATAGCTATTTTTCTTGCTTCGCAAGGAGAATTCACATGGGCATTTATATGTATTATTTGCGGTGCCTTCTTCGATTTCTTTGATGGCATGTCAGCTCGTTTACTCAATGCCCCTAGTCCTATTGGCGTTGAGTTGGATTCTTTAGCCGATGTCATCACTTTCGGTCTGGCTCCATCTATGATGCTCTTCTGCTTTCTCCTTCCTATCTTGGGTTGGTGGGCTTTGTTAGCACTTCTAATGGCTGCTTTCTCTGCGCTCCGCTTGGCTAAGTTTAATATAGACGAGCGGCAACATGACTCGTTCATCGGATTAGCAACTCCTGCTAATGCACTTTTCTGGGGAGGTATATGCAGCATGCCAAAAGCCATTGTGGCTTATGATTGGATTGCTTGGCTACTATTAGCAATCTCCTTGGTTAGCTGTTATTTGCTGAATGCAGAGATTCCTTTCTTCAGTTTCAAGGCTTTCAAGAAGAATAAAATGGTTGTGATTAGTTTTATTATCGGCTGCCTTATTCTCATCGCTTTATGCACCACCAAAGCACTGATAACCAATCATTCGCACTTTATTCTTTTTAGCGGAACGGCTTGTATCATCTGGTATGTAGCACTAAATCTGATTCTGAATATCTCAACAGCAAAAAACAAATAATCATCTTCCTATGCGATACTTATTTCTTTCTCTATTAGCACTTTTATGCTTATCTATACAAGCGGAGAAATATACTATTATTTTCAATAGCGGCAATGCCGACTCCAGTAGTAAAACTACTGAACTGACTAATATCATTCAAAGTGCAACGGGTAACTGTGTTAATAAGATTGTACTTGCCAATAATATATATCGCGCTAAACCTAACTACGGCATTAAAGGAGGTACTGCTTCTGCAAAAGGCGAACTCACCTTGGGGCTGAATACCACATACTCCATCTCCACTCTAACAGTCTATGCGGCTTGCTACGCCAACAAGACCGACTCAACCAAAAAATACGGCATCACCATCTGCGACCAACAAGTGGATTGGTACCCAAACCACTGCACTGACATAATGCCATACACACTCACGCTCAATCGAGCAGTCAACACCATCTCCATAAGCGCTAATAACGCCAAGAATAATCGATGGTATGTAGCAAAGATAGAATTTGAACTTACTACTCCACAAACACAACAAGCCAGTATTGAAATGCCATACCTACTGGATTTAGGAAGTCAAGCACTTGTAGATGGAGAACCCATAAATGACATTACCAATATACAAATAATAGGTAGAAACATTATCGGAGATATTCAATTATCGCTATTCAAAGGCACTAATTTCACCATCCAGCCAAACACCCTTCCTGCAAACGGAGGAGAAGTCAATCTATCCTACCACCTCAATAGCATGACCAAAGTAGAGGATACACTAATAGTGAGCGCAAAAGGCAGCAATGGGGGGCTCGTCACACAAAAGATGCCTATCAAACTAAGTGGATATATATACACACCACCTGTGTTTGACGCAGATTCTAGCTGCATGGCTATCGGCCCTATGCCCGGATTCTACTATGAAGAGGCACAAGGACAACAAGGCGAAGTATTGAAATCCAAATTAGGAGCAATCATACATTGTGGCGTTAGATACAAATATGGTAGTGGAAATAAGAAAACATGGGATGGATTCTTCCATACCGACCGCGATACCACTACTCATCAGGTGATGGATATGTATTCTAACAACATACGCTATTTCAATCCTCAAAAACCCACTGCCAGTGTATTGGAATTAGACATAGAGCATATGTTTCCTAAATCATGGTGGGGAGGAGATGTCAACGAAGCCTACTGCGATCTTTTCCACTTGGTTCCAGCAGATTACTCTGCTAATCGCAGCAAGTCCAACCATGCGCCCGGCATACCTTCCGACACCACTTTCTGGAACGGCAGTTTTGCTACAGGTAGCGGTAGTGAATATGGATTACAAAAAGTGTTCTGCCCTGCAGACGAATACAAAGGAGACTTCGCACGAGCATATTTCTATATTGCCACTTGCTACGGAGACTCACTCCAATGGCAACTAAGCGGAGATGCAGGAAAGGCAATGACTAACGAACACTGGCAAGAGTTCCAACCATGGCTGCGCGATCTGTTAGTTTCATGGCATAGAATGGACCCTGTCAGCGATAAAGAGAAACAACGCGCCATTGAAGTAAACAAGATTCAAGGCAACCGTAATCCCTATATTGACTATCCAGAACTGGTCGAATACATATGGGGCGATAAAACCAACCAAAAGGTTGACTTGCTACTATTAGAGCAAAGCTACGGACACCGTTACGGAGAGAATAATGTGGAAACAGCTATCCCACCCGTACATACACCCGATAACTCTATCGGTAAAGTATTAGACGGAAACCGAATTATAATCATCCGAAACGAATCTATTTATACCTTATTAGGTACTCGCATTTTATAAGTTCTCAATCTATAAAAATATTGAATGATATGAAAAAGCATCTATTTATAGGACTTCTTTTCTGCCTAACAACACTACTGCAGTCTAAGGCATTCGCAGCTGCGGATTTGAAGGATTTTGAAATAATGATAAATGGTGAAATATTTACTGACGGCTACATCAGTACAACCAAATTTTGTCTTGGAAATACCATTGAGTTTAATGCTCAAAACAACTCATATGATATTTCCTATGTAGATTGGGATTTTGGAGACGGTGTTGTACAAAAAAATGGAAAACCGCAAACCACACATGACTACTCTGTACCCGGATGGTACGATATAACTGCCAAACTATATGGTTTTCAGACACAAATGACCGGAAGCGAACAACATTTAGGCACAATACAATTCTCTTTCCGCGTTGTGCGCCCGGACACTATCTACGAATATGAACAGGTATGTCTAGACGACAATTACACTGGCCAAGTGCGGAATGACACTATCTGGCCAACAGATATCGTTGACTGCAGCACTATCACTGCTACTGTCAAAATATACGGAAAAAAATCAGTTTTAAGAGACACTATTAAGACAACCGATTATTACTATGAGCCCCTCAATGGTATCACTTATCCGCAGGACCCAAATAACCCACAAGACTACAATCAGACTATCGAATTAAATTTAACAGAACTCTTCGGCATAAAGAATGCTAGTAATTGCGATAGTATCATCTATCGTAATATACAGATTATCACATGCCTTGATATGCAGATTAACAATAGACCTGAGGAACAACATATTTGTCAGGGCGAACCCTTGGATATACCCTATACATTCACCAAAGGAATAATAGGAGAGGCATATTTCATTGTAAATAATGAAAAAACAGCCATCATACCAAATGCCGGTTTCATCTCATTACCAGTGGAAAGTCTTGCCCCTGGTGTTTACAACGCGCGTATTATTGTAGAGGATAATAATTGCGGAAAAGTGCTGCAGTTCCCATTGGATCTCACAGTCCTCTTCCCAAGTGATATCTTCCAGTATAAGTTTAATAATGTCTTAGCCGTTTATAAGAATGGATATGGCGGCAACACCGGCTACGATTTCATAGCTTATCAATGGTATCGCAACGGACTACCAATTGAGGGAGCTACTGAATCTATTTATCACACAACAGAACCTTACACTTTGGGAGACGAGTACTTCGTTGTACTGACGGATAAGTATGGACTCACTTTACCTTCTTGTCCACAAACTATCAATAGTGTTCCAAACTTCAATACTCAGCAGAATACACCGAAAGCAAGTAAAGTAGTGGACCACCAGCAAATGTATATTGTACGCGAAGGAATAAGATATACCATATACGGTCAACGCATCAAATAAGGATAGTTTATGAAACAACTATGGAGAGAAAATGGTCTTTTCCTTATACTGAGCCTAATACTGATCACAGTATTGGGCTTGGCTCTTGTTTACATACCAAAAGGCGAACTGCATTTGTATTTATGCGACCGGCATACATATGCACGAGATATTTTCTATAAGTATTATACAAAAGTAGCAGAGTGGTTCCCCTATTTACTATGCCTTACAGTACTGCTACTTGGACGCATAGGAGATGGTCTGTTTGCCACTTCTGCTATGGCCTTATCTGCTCTAACTACGCAACTTATCAAGCGGATTGTCAACGCACCAAGACCACTCAACTGGTTTACCGAACATATGCCTCAAGTTAATTTACCAGAAGTAGAAGGAGTGCGGATGCATCTATGGCATTCATTTCCGTCCGGACATACCACCTCTTTCTTTGCACTCGCACTCGTAGCATCTATCTTAGCAGCGAATAGTCCTAGTATAGCAAGTAAACATCGTACTAATGCCTCAGACAAACGATTGGGAAGCATCGTGCTGCAAATGCTCATCTTCATTTTGGCGGCCACTGGTGCATATAGCCGTATTTATCTCTCACAACATTTTGCCTCTGATATATTAGCCGGCATTGTGGTGGGATTGCTTATCACTATGCTTTGTTATCTCTTTTGGAAGCATTTTAAGACTAAAAAATGGTATAATTACCGTATTTTTACAAAAAAAATGACCTAAAATAAAAAAAAATAGCAAAAAAATTTGGTCATATCAAAAAAAAGCAGTACCTTTGCACTCGCTTTCGAAAAGAGAGGGCGTTTAGCTCAGCTGGTTTAGAGCATCTGCCTTACAAGCAGAGGGTCGGCGGTTCGAATCCGTCAACGCCCACAAGAGAGACTCACACGAGTCTCTTTTTTTATAAATTCTGCTTGGTAAATTTGCATATTTGCAATTTTTGTTGTACCTTTGTAGCCTAATTTATAATTAGGCTTTAAACCATGGTTACATTTATCGTTGCATTCATTCTCCTTATCGTTGGGTTTTGCACCTATGGTGTATTAGTGGAGCGTATCTTTGGTGTAGAACCTTCACGCCTCACACCAGCTAACACCCATTCGGATGGTGTGGACTTTGTGCCGATGAGCGCATGGCGCATTTTCCTCATACAGTTCCTCAACATAGCCGGATTAGGTCCTATCTTTGGTGCCATCATGGGCATCTTCTACGGTCCTGCTGCTTTTCTATGGATTGTTTTTGGTACTATCTTTGCAGGAGGCGTACATGATTACCTCAGCGGCATGCTTTCTATACGCAAGGGAGGCGTCAGCCTGCCAGATATCATTGGGGATGAACTGGGCACGAAGATGAAGATTTTCATGCGCCTTTTATCATTAGTTCTCCTCATCCTCCTCACCACCACCTTTCTCAGTGGTCCCGCCACACTTCTGCAAGGTTTATGTCCTTTACAGACAATTCCTTTCAGCACACAGATAATACCTATCGCATGGGTGCTGATTATCTTTGCATACTATGCACTCGCTACTGTTCTTCCTGTTGATAAACTCATCGGCCGTTTCTACCCTATCTTCGGCGCCATACTCCTCTTCATGGGAATTGGTATCATGGTGATCATGCTTGGATGGCATAGTAGTGAAATGCCAGAGGTTTTGGACGGTCTGCATAATCGCCAGCCCAATGGCTTGCCTATTTTCCCTATGATGTTCGTCAGCATTGCTTGCGGAGCAATTTCCGGTTTCCACGGCACGCAAAGCCCTATCATGGCCCGCTGCTGTACTAATGAGCGACAAGGACGATGGATCTTCTACGGAGCAATGGTGGCAGAAGGAATACTTGCTCTCATATGGGCCGCAGCAGCAGGCACTTTTTTTGCAAACCCAGAGAAAGGACTATATGGTATTGAGGGGCTCCAAGCTTTCGCAGCGGAGCATCCGGGCGAGAACATCGCCGCACTCGTCATCGATATGGTGAGCCGCAGCTGGTTAGGAACCATCGGAGGAATACTCGCTATCGTGGGCGTTATAGCAGCCCCCATCACCAGCGGAGATACTGCCCTACGAAGCGCAAGACTGATAGTGGCCGACTACTTAAAACTCAATCAAAAACCCATCTTTAATCGACTAATCATCGCCATCCCGCTCTTCCTTTGCGTCTTCGGAATGGTTTTCGTGGATTTTAATATCGTGTGGCGTTATTTTGCGTGGACCAATCAAACACTTGCCGTCTTTACCCTATGGGCTGGCACTATCTGGTTGTATAAACATACCCATAATCAATACACATATGGGTACTACATCGCACTCATACCTGCACTCTTCATGACAATGGTCTGTACTAGTTATATACTGATAGCACCCGAAGGATTGGCATTACCTATCCACCTTCATTGGTTAGGTTATTCTGCCGCGAGTCTCATCACGCTCTGCACCCTTGTCCTCTTCATCAAATGGACCAAATCCACACAACATTAAATTTTACACTTTACACCCTACACAAATATGATCCATACCGCACAATATATCATCTCAAGCCCTGATGTCAACGACTGTCCTAACTCAAAAATGCCCGAGTATGCATTCATCGGACGAAGCAATGTAGGCAAGTCATCACTCATCAACATGCTGTGCCACAACCCCAAACTGGCAAAAACAAGCCAGAAACCGGGAAAAACACTACTCATCAACCATTTCCTCATCAATGATAAATGGCACCTTGTGGACCTACCCGGATACGGATACGCACAGACAGGACAAAAACAACGAGACGCACTTCGACAAATGATAGAGCGATACTGCCTACTACGCGAACAGTTAGTTAACCTCTTTGTCCTCATCGATTCCAGACATAAACCACAGAAGATTGACCTTGTGTTCATGGAATGGCTCGGAGAGAATGGAATACCTTTCTCTATCGTCTTCACCAAAGCCGATAAACTAAGCAAACTACGACTCAACGAGAATGTAGAAACATACAAGAATATACTACTCGAATCATGGGAAGAACTACCACCCATATTCGTCACCTCCTCTGAGAAGAAAATCGGCGGAGAACAACTTACCGCATATATCGAGCAAATAAATGACCAATTGGACTAAATATTGCTTCCTCATCCTGCTGTGCCTATGCACAGCTTTCTCTCACGCGCGCAACCTACGCGTGTATGGATATGTAGTAGATAATGATAATATAGGTATCGAATTGGCTAATGTAGTCATACTCAATGCCGATAAACCCATCGGTACAAGTCGGATCGTAGCCATGTCGTTCTGTGTGCCA
>JAZNQB010000100.1:0-9535 GCA_045589995.1 Paludibacteraceae bacterium | reverse complement strand
ACATTAACGCCAAACTACTTGTCAACCCAACAGGCAACTTTGTTATCGGTGGTCCTCATGGCGATACAGGTCTAACAGGCCGCAAGATCATCGTAGATACCTACGGCGGTCGTGGTGCGCACGGAGGCGGTGCTTTCTCAGGCAAAGACCCATCCAAAGTGGACCGTTCAGCTGCATATGCAGCGCGCTGGATAGCCAAGCACCTCGTAGCCGCCGGTGTTGCGCACGAAGCACTCGTACAAGTCAGTTATGCCATCGGCGTTGCAGACCCTGTTTCGTTGTATGTAAATACCAACGGCACCGCCATGATAGACATGAGCGATGCTGAGATAGCAAACATAGTGAGCCAACTCTTCAACCTCCGCCCTGCTGCTATCATCAAAGACCTCAAACTGACACAACCAATGTATGAGGAAACAGCCAAGTACGGACATGTAGGACGCACCAACGAGACTGTAACCAAGACATTCATAGACGGAAACGGAAAAGGATATCAACAACAAGTAGAATTATTCACATGGGAAAAATTAGATCGGATAGAAGAAGTAAAAACTGCGTTTGGCTTGTAACAGGTATCGTCCTGCTCGCGCTGCTGATAGACCAAGCGCTCAAACTGTATATCGCAACCCATTTTGCCTTAGGGGAGAGTCGTGAAGTGACTTCATGGTTTTGGCTGTGCTATGTAGAGAATAACGGCATGGCGTTTGGTATCGAATGGTTCTCCAAACTGGCACTAACGCTCTTTCGCATTGTTGCGGTAGGTTTATTAGCATGGTACACTCACTTACTCATTCATAAATATCGCGCGCGCACGAGTTACATCGCTATAGTGGCGCTTGTCATAGCTGGCGCATTAGGTAATATTATTGACTGTGTCTTCTACGGCAAACTATTTGGCTATGCTGATTGGATGTACGGACGAGTAGTGGATATGTTCTACTTCCCTCTAATACACAATAGCGCAGGCGAAGTAGTTTTCTTCCGCCCTGTTTTCAATTGCGCAGACACCTATATTACCTGCGCGGTAATAGCTGTTCTGCTCTTTTTCCACAAAGACATGAATTCTACTCTGGACGAGAAACAAACAAAAAACGAAGCATGAGAAAGAGCCTATACATAGTTTTTCTTTTAATCCTCGTTTTAGCCTACGGATGCAGACCCAAAGGGATTATCAATTCACGGCAAATGCGGGAAGTGCTCATTGACCTGCACAAGACCGACGGTCTGATTTCGGTATGCGGACTGCAACATGGCTATGACGAGAAGAAAAACATGTATTACGCCATGGTGCTAGAAGAGCATGGTATTACCCAAGCTCAGTTTGACTCGTCTATTGTCTGGTACACGGCTCATCCGCAATTGTTTGATAAAATATACCCGAAAGTGTTGGCCGCATTAGAGGCTGAACGGGATGCTTATTTCGAACTGCACGCCAAGGATATGGGTGTGCAGTTGCCGGATGCCGTTTCATACTACAGCGAAAAAGAAGCACAACACTGGGCAGATAGCGCGCTATGGGTTACCCTGCATGGCTATCCGTCCCTCTGGAATACTTATCCAATTAAAGTTCCCGAACCACCATTCATCCATTAGCGACACACAGCGAAGCCCCTCCGAGGGGCTTCGCTATTTAGTGCATAATCTTGTATATCAGTTCCTTCCATAAATCACTATCCTTGGCGGAAGGATTATTAATACCTTTGAGTCGCGCATCTATCTCACGCAGATAACCCATGATAAAGAAAGCCTTGCCAGCCGGATAATTCTTGGCAGCCTCCGCATAATCTTTAACAAAGAAAGGATTGATTCCCAACTCGCGCGCCACTGCCTCCTTGCTCTTATCGGGCATATAATGATACATCAGCAGATTAGAGAAGAATGTGAAGAGTGGACTCAATTCGCGTATCATCGGATGGTCTTTACTACCCGCGAAATAATTGGTGATCTGAACCGCTTTTTTCACATTCTTCTTGATGAGTGCGTTCTGCAATTCCATTATATTATAATCCTTGGATATTCCTATATTGCGCTCCACCAATTCTGCGTTAATGACTTTGACTCCCTCTTGGCGTCCATCAATCAGTTTCTGCAATGCTCCCACTATTGCGGATAGATCTGTACCTAAATGGTCTGCTAACAAACGCGCCACATGTGGGTCGATAGTGAGTTGCCCCTCTTGACTAAGCACACTCTTGTTGAAATCAGCAATATAAGCGTTTATCCAGCGTTCAATCTCATAATCCCGTAGTCTCTCACTCTGCATCCATACTACTTTGGGATTGTCCATCAGTTTTTTCCACACTCCTTGGCGTTTATCGGGCTTCCCATTATAACAAATAAGCAGTAATGTCTGCTCCATCATATTATCCAAATAAGCAGCCAACGCTTCCCATTTCTTCACCACTTGCGCCTCGCGCACAACGACTACTTTTCTACCTCCCATCATTGAATACCCCCTTGCAGCACTTACTGCAGAGGCTATATCAGCACTCGGAAGGTCCCTACCATACATAACCTGCTGATCGAACTCTCGTGCCATCTCGTCCAATATATTGGTGGAAACGAATTGATAGAGTTGGTCTATATAATAAGGCTCCTCGCCACACGCAATATAGATAGGTGCATACTGCCCCGCCTGAAGCGTTCGCATTATTTCATCAAACTTCTTAATCATTGCTTGGAATGTAAATCATATATTTATACTCACTTCGGTCTATCTCTCTATACCCCTCTGCACGCAACATATTCTCGAACGCACTCTGCGTATCCACATAACTTGGTTTGGTTTTGAAATTCGGAGCGAAAGTGCAGAAAACGATAGGTCGTTCACGGCGCACATACTCTTGGTACTTCTCAGTATATACCTTATCAAAGATATTCGACCAAAACTCATTATACAGCGCCGCTTGACAACCCGTCACTTCGCGCATCATATGCATGCGTTGCCCTATCGCCAAGATAGTAATACTATCATTTGCATACTGCTCATAATCAGTCTTCACCTGCTCCAGCCACTCTGCATCTTTAACGGGTATGCGAATGTTTTCATATGGTGCTATAGACGCCCATGTATCCACATGACGCAAATTACAATTACCTATACTATTTATACTAAAACGAACCATCACCGTAATCGCAAAAACAAAAGATATAACCAACAAATATAATTGTAACTTCTTTTCATAGTGTACCGCTGCGATAGGCAATAAACATAGCACTACAGGAAATAATTTAAGCCACGCTGTATCCGTACCTAATGTAGCAACCACTAATACGAACATGCCCCACCATAGTTCTTTCTTCGCCGACATAAACGCTATAACCAAGCAAAAGGCAGATACCATATAAGTTAAGTCTATGTTGTACCATTTGCTTGCTTTGGGTACGAAAGTAACATAATGAGCCAACAATAGACCTATACCTAATCCTATGCAGCACATCATGACCACACACCATTTCTGAGTTAATCGTCTTTGCAACTCACGTCCTAAGAGTACCACCGCCACCCATATTGCAATCGAACCAAAAAGCAATGCACCTTTAGTCCATAACTGCTCAATCATACTGCTTATTTGATGACTACCCATTGCCGCGTCCATATACGCGGGTGTCATTACTGCCCATGCAATACCATAGAGCACACCTGCACCGATGAGTGCATATAGCATATATAAACCACCAACGCGAAGTTTCATTTCCCTACTCAACTCGCGAGAAAGAACAATAGCGCATAGCACCACAAGCAACACTAGCACATTAGGAAAACGAATAGCAATAGCCACGCCACTCAGCAGTCCCATACATACCAACCATACAACTTTTTTTGTCCGTTGAAATCGAATTAAAATACACCATATAGCCGACAAACAAAGTATCGTTAAGGTGCCAGGGCTGAACTCTTGGAAGGCTCCATAGTTCATCAGCATCAAAGAGATAGCCAACCATGGTATATTTGCTTTTCGCTGCTCGCTATTAAGTAACATACCATAAGGCAATAGGATAGCCACCACAACGCACGACCAAGCCACAAAACGCAAAGGCATTAACTGCGCCCCAAAAATACTTACCAATAGTTGCCCAATAACGATCGTCCCACTTGCCATCCATCCTCCCTCTGCATGCGCATACTTATGCATCCAGTAGAGCGGGTCCATCACATTCCCCAAGCCCTCAAATACATAACGCAAAGACCATATCAGCGCAAACAAAAGCAGCGCATAGGAACACCATTGGATAATATTTGTATTGTTTTTATCCATTATAATGCGTATTGATATAATCACAAATCATATCCACCTCTTCTATCGTGAGATCATAATACAAAGGCAATCGCACCAAGCAGTCTGCATAACGGTCACACTGCACCAAAGCACGCCCATCATGCTTATCCTTATAGTATTCCGAACTATGTAAACTCAAATAGTGGAATACCGCCAAGATACCATTCGCTTTCATCGTCGCTATCAATGCCGTACGGCTTGCTAAATCAGGCAGCACCAAATAGAACATATGCGCATTGAGCGAAGCATACTCAGGAATATGGGGCAAAGTAAAGAAACCTTTGTTAGCCAAAGATTCCAAGCGCTCGTAATAGCGATTCCACAATAGTTTACGCTTTGCCTGTATCTCATCAATGCTCTCCAACTGCGCCCAAAGGAATGCTGCATTCACCTCACTCGGCAAGAACGAACTACCCATATCCACCCAACCGTATTTATTCACTTCGCCACGGAAAAACTCTGCACGATTAGTTCCCTTCTCCCAAATAATCTCTGCGCGATGAATAAACTGCTCGTCATTAATAACCAGCAAACCTCCCTCGCCACCAGCCGTTATATTCTTCGTCTCATGGAAGGAGAACGCAGCCAAATGACCGATACCACCGAGCGCTTGCCCCTTATAATACGAGTCAATAGCCTGCGCCGCGTCTTCTACCACAAGAAGGTTATATTTCTTCGCAATCTCCATGATAGCATTCATATCGCATGCCACGCCGGCATAATGCACGGGAACAATTACACGCGTACGAGGAGTAATAAGCGACTCCAAACTATCCGCATCTAAGTTCGGGTTACAACCCATCGAGTCTGCAAAAACAATCTTCGCGCCCTCGCGCAAGAAAGCCAATGCCGTAGAAACAAAAGTATAACTTGGTACAATAACCTCGTCGCCTGGCTGCAATCCACAAAGCATGGCGCACATCTCTAACGCGTCCGTACCACTCGTAGTAAGAAGTGTTTTCTTAAATCCATAGCGGGATTCAAACCACTGCTGGCAACGCTTAGTGAACTTACCATTACCCGACAACTTACCCTCATGAACCGCCTCGTACATGTAGTGCGTTTCTTTGCCCGTCAAATGAGGTTTATTAAATGGTATCTGCATATTGATTGATGATTTTTAGAGGAGCGATACATCCCACCATCCTCCCGGATGGCAAAAGAACAACACCGCGCCTATCATAATGATAATTATTGCTATTATTTTTCGTTTCGTTATCTTCTCGCCAGAACACATCCACGCCGCGATAGGTATCAGCAAGTAATTAATACACTCGATAATACTCACTTCTTGAGCCAACACCCCCATATAAATAGCCAATAGATTGATTATCAAACTAACAACCATCAGTCCATAACCACCTATCACCCATATATTCACATATTCGCGCCACCACGAAGCATGGCGCTTCTTGGCACTTTTCTTGAGCATCATTTGACTCACCACGCCTAAAACGGCACTTACTATAACCAGTATATATCCCATCTTATTCGTTCGATTTAGCGTACAATGCGATACCTATCATAATAATCCCGGTAGCCAGTAGTTTCATCGGTGTAATGGGTTCGTCATAGCAGATAGCCAACAAGACCATAATGAAAAACAAACTCAAACCTTTGAACATATACGCCACACCCAACTCAATATACTTGAGTATCTGCTGCCATGCAATAGCATAAACACCCAATGTAGCCACCAAGAGCACAAAACCCACACACCACTCTATGGTGAGTGGTTGCTGCAGACCCGTGTACTTCATAATCACCGATATACCTGCATAAAAGAGGTACACGAGCACTAAGGATATATATTGCACTGTCTTATTCATCGCATTTCTTTAATCACTTTCGCTGGATTACCTGCCACCACCGCATAATTAGGCACATCATGCGTCACCACCGCACCCGCCGCCACCACGGCTTCCTTACCTATTCGACTACAACCAGGTAAAATCGTCACATTACTACCTATATACGCCTTTTGCTCTATTACCAAGGTGGTCTGCTCGGTAGGATTAACTCCCGTACGGCGCAACTCACGAATATCATGCTTATGCGTAATGATATGCGTGCCTTGTAAAATCCACACCTCGTCCTCTATGGTCAAATGCCCTGTATAATCAAGCAGCACATCGTGACCGATAAAGACATTCTTACCTATCGAGATACTACCCGTCACTTGCCTATGCTCCCTATCAATATGCACATTATGCCCCACATGTAATCCCTTACCTGCCTTAAAAAGGCGGCGGTACTTACTATCACGCCACTGCAAACCAATAGGCAAATCAAACCAATTACTCATCACTAATCGCTGACCCACCATGCGGTGTAACTGCTCTAAATTATAACGAACTTGTGCATTCATATTTATACGATTTCATCGATCATAAACTTAGGACGTTGCTTGGTTTCCAAGAAAATACGACCTATATATTCACCTAACACGCCCAAGAAAGCAAAATTGAGACCGAATAAGAAGAGCATGAGAACCATCATACTCGTCCATCCTGCCACCACATTACCCACCAACTTATAAATAATAAGCGCCAATGCAGCCAACATACTACCCACACAAAGCAATGCACCTAAATAAGTCACAATACGAATGGGGAACATAGAGAAAGAGAAAATACGAGCGAAAGTGAGTGAAAGCATCTTACTCAAATTATACCCACTCTTACCTGCAAAACGTGCATCACGCTTGAGCGGTACTGCCACATAACGACTACCAATATAATAGAGCAAACTCACCGTCGTAGCGGTCTTCTCTGGAAAATTACGCAATTCATCCACCACACTCTTTTTCATCACACGGAAAATACCCAAACGAGGCATGGTATGTATCTCCGTAATCGAATTGCTCACGCGTTGGAATAAACGAGAGACTGCCAACTTAAACTTACTATCCTTGCGCTCCTCCCATTGGGCTATCGCCATTGTTGCCTTCTCATCTGCCAACAACGCGTCTATCAACACAGGTATATCTTCGGGTCTATCTTGCAAATCTGAATCCATCAGTACAATCAGTTCTTTGCTCGTTAACGACAAACCCGCAGCGATAGCACTCTGCTGACCGAAATTGCGACTCAAACGCACTGCCTTGATATATGCATTCGCTTGACGAACAGTTAACATCTGCAACCATGAGTCATCACGACTACCATCGTCCACCAAGATAATCTCGTAATCAGCCGTGATAGACTCTAATACAGGACTGAGACGCTTAATCAACTCGTGAATAACTTCACTGTCATTATAAATCGGTACTACCACCGAGATGGATTGCTTGTATATCATATTTTTTCTATTAGTCGAATGTTACAAATGGGAATGATTGAATATCCTTTTCATACACCCGCAGCAAGCCACTCATCGTCTCGCCACGCATCACTAAATGACCAATGCGGTCATAAGCCGTGCGGAAAGCATGCACTTCCTCGCCTATCTGCGGATAAATATCGCACACCACCACCTCCTTACATGACGGTATTTGGCGTCCTTTCACCACACCTGTCTGCGTAGAGAAAGGAGTAAACACCAGCGCAGGATAAAGAGGTTGTGCAGGTAATTGTGGCAACGGCAATCCGCATGCCCCACAAAGTATATATTCGTAGTAATTAATGCCAAAACACTCACTCACCAATTCAGGCAAACAGGTAGCACCCGCACGCGCACCAATCTCCAGCACATACACCTTACCATCACTCAAGATAAAATCCGCATTGATAGCACAGTTATCTATTTGCAAAGCGGCTATACATTTGCGCAACTGTTCCTCCACATCCGCCTGCAACGATTGTTCCGATGAATACGGCGCAAAATGTCCCACAGGGATACCACTTGCACCGTGATAAATCAAGTCTCCATGCAGCATCGTAAACAGCAACTTCCCATCACGCACATACGCTTGCGCACCAAACTCTTCCCCATCTACAAACTGCTCCAACACCATACTATCTGCATGCGTAAGAGAAAGCGTCTCAGTATAAGCATTGCGCAATGACTTTTCATCGTGACACACAACTACTCCTTTGCTACCACTACCATCCACTATCTTCAGCACCACAGGATAACCCAACTCTGTCGCAGCCCTTAGCATAGACTCCTCCGAACAAATCTCCCTATACGCAGCGGTGTGTACACCCGCACGAGAAAAAGCGTTTTTCATCAGCAATTTATTGCTCGACACCACAGACGACTCATAAGTAGGACCTAACAAACCCAACGCATCCACCACCTTACCTATCGTTGGCAAGATAAAATCCGAACCACATCCTACAATTGCATCTATCTGCTCTGCCTTCGCTATACCTATCACCGCCTCAGCATCCGTAATATCTATATCATACCACTGCGATGCCAAAGCATAACCTGGATAATCACCAGGATAACCCAACACCACCACTCTGCACCCTAACGCGCGCGCCGTTTGTATGAGCGGATACTGATAACGACCACCACCCAGCACCATAACCGTCTTACCACGAAGTGTCTCAAATCGTCCGTTGGAATCGCAATAAATGAAATATCCACTCCTATCGCCGCTGCAAGTCAAAGCGCGTATCTGCGTATCGGTCTGCTCGGCACAAACAATATTCGAATACTTGGACGCATGGGTAATATACGATTGCACTTCGGGTGTCTCGGCACTCAAGAAATGAACACCGCTATACGCATTTTTCGTCTTCACAGGCACCACCTCCATACCAAGTGCTACTTCAATCACTCCCCGCACAAAATCATAACCCGTACTCAGGCGAACCAAATCGCTGCCAATAAAATCACCACCCATACGGCCTCCTATCTCCATCACCACTACACGCCCCTCGGCTGTAATCTTATACTCCGCATGACTCGCTCCATTAGTAAGTGCCAAAGCATCCAAAGCGCTCATAGTAATCGCATAAATCGCATCTTGCTTCTCTTGCGGCAAATTAGATGGCTGATGGTGAGCCAATTCCACAAAATGCGGAGCACCTGTTGTCACTTTATCTGTTATCTGCAGCGCGTAGTGCTTGCCCCTACACGATAACATCTCCACACTTATCTCTCGTCCCTCAATAAACTCCTCCACCATTGCTTCGCCCTTAAAGGACACACGCACTGCCTCCTTAATAGCGGCTTCCAGTTGTGCCTTATTCCCCACTTTACTCACCGCCAAACTACCACTTCTATCCGAGGGCTTGACAATCAAAGGAAAAGTCAGCGCACCCCATACCTCCTCATCCTACCCGTGCACACATACATAGCGA
>JAZNQB010000099.1:0-10360 GCA_045589995.1 Paludibacteraceae bacterium | reverse complement strand
GTAGGAAAATGCATGCCATAGACGGGTTCTCTTCTTTCGCGAATAAAAGGCCATATGTCAAAGGCGGTTTTGTTCTCTGCCACATAGAGCGCCTCACCCGTCAGGCGTAGTCCTACGGATAGAACGAGTACTAATAGCCATGCTTTCCAATACCTTTCCGTTTTGGTAATAAAGCAATAAAGGACACAAAACAAGGCCGTCAGTGCATAGAAAAGGAGATCTATTCCCCACTCTATATAAATGAGTACAGACCAGAAATACCCATGTAAGTTGCTCGACATATTGAATGCCTCCGCATCCAATAGAATATGGTTATTACGCATATAGATGAGGTTAGCAATAAACCATGTATCTATAATAAACGAAAGTAGTATCAACCAGCGTTTATCACGGAGCAAGAAAGTGAAAGAAGCGAAGAATAAAGCAGCAGCAATCTTAGTAATCCATTGAGATATATACAGCGTTATGGAAGGATGTAACGCAAGTTCTCGAAAGGCAAAATGGTCAAAGAGCAATGTTTTGCCAAATACCATCAGTGTGAAGAGGCCAAAGACAATCCAATTGGTGCGTTTCTGATTATCAGACAACCATGTTCTTAAGCGTTTGAGCGATGTGGAAGATTGCATAGAGATAAGGATTATTAGGCTTTAAACAACTCTAATCCTCCGCCTATCAAGAAGCATCCAATCATAATGAACACCACTCCTATCCAATGTACGGGAGATACATGTTCGTGGAAGATGATCATACCCGATATCACACTGAAGATAAATCCGAGACTGGTAAGCGGATAGACTAAAGAGAAAGCATATCTATTGAGCAACCAAAGCCAGAAGACATTAGCTGCGATAAGTAGCCACAAGCCGGACTGCAGATATATATTCACAAATAAATGCCCCACATTACGCCATGTCCATGTAAATGGGCTCTCCGCTGCCATACCCATCTTGAGTAATAACTGCCCTACCACAGACATCGCTTGCTGCACAAGCATAAAGAGTAATAAATATAATGCCTTCATATGACTATTCGTTTTATGGTTTTATAATCCCATGCTTTAATTTATACGATGCTTGAATATCCTTGTATCGTAGGATTACCTCTTCCATCACATTCTCCCACGAGCGTGAGATGGTTTTAGAAGCCTTTTCCCCCACCTTAATGAGAATCTCGGGATGGTCCATGAGCCATACAAGACGATCCGCATATGCTTGTTTGTCATTGGGTGTAAGAAAACCATTAACATCCGATTTGATGACCTCAGCCGCAGTTGACTCTTGTAGCATAAGCGCAGGCGTGTGCATAGCTGCAGCCTCGCGGACAACTAAGGGCGCATTATCATAGAGCGAGGGGAAGAGGAAGAGATCCGCAGCAGCATCAATCCGTTTGAGGCGCTCACGGTCGTGTATTTGACCTAATAGGGTGACCTTATGCGACAAACCCAGTTCCTTAATCTTTTGCTTTATTTCCCGCACGGCATACCCCATTCCCACCATATATAATTGGAATGGTTGTTCCTTGATGAGCGCCAAGGAATCCAGAATAAAGCCAATATTCTTTTCCCATATGTGTTGCCCCACATATAATAACATTGCTTCGTATGGCATCAATCCCAATTCCTCACGCATTTGTGCGCGCATGAGTTCAATCTTCCGCAACGGGGTAGAGAAATCGTTACCATTCTCCACCACTTGCACATAGCCTTTATAACCATACTCACGCAATGTTTCCTCTACTGCTGCCTGTGGAATCCACACCTCATCGGCCTTCTCAAAGAGATTGATAATATATTTAACCATAACATCCACGATAGGCTTACAGCGCACATTATGCTCAAAATCCTGGCGGTACTTACTATGAAAAGTAGCCACCATAGGTATATGCTGCCTTTTCGCGGCTCTATATGCTAAATGTCCTGAAGTGAATGGGCAGTGCGCATGAACAAGGTCAAACTGCATTTTTCGCCATTGATACATGAAAGAACAATCCATGTACGGCAATCCATAGCGATAGGGTGCACGGAAAGGAATAGGCACAGACACATATCGATGAATAGGATACGGAGCCCCATCAATAACTTCCTGAGAATTAGGCGCATAAGGTGTAACAACAGATACCTCATGCCCCTTCGTATGTAACCAATACGCATAGTTCTGAGCTGTGACTCCTACCCCATCTGTTACAGGCGGAAAATTATCATTGAATATACCTATCATAACTGCTCTTTTATCCTTCGATTATTTACTTTTCGAAGATTATTGGGCGGCAAAGGTACGAAAAAAATCCCACATACGCAAATATGTGGGACTTTTTTATCGTTTTTGATTGATTATCGTGCTAATTGGAACTTTCCGCCCTTAGCCACTTTCTTTGTCTTCGAATCAAAGAATACATAGAAGAGTACCTGATTGGTAGGTGGTGCGAAATATGCACCTACGGCAGAAGGATGGGCAGAAACGAGTTTTTGGTTTCCATCCTCATCTACTTCTACAACCACATCCTCTGGATGCGCGGTTGGTAAGGCTTCAATCTTCAGCAGACGACCATTCACATCGTAGATACCTATTTGAACTCCAATACTGATAGTCACTGCTTTATATTGTCCATTGCCAGCATAGAAGAAGAGGTAATCATCTGTATCTGTTTCGGCGCTTGCATTCCAGTTAGCATAGCGGAATTGCAGCACATAGACTATGGTAGTTCCATCTTGTGCAGTACAGAATACTTCTACATCCTTACCATTCTCCACTTCGGTTTCCATACCGAGTTCCCAAGTAGCGAGTGTATCAACCGGTTCGGCTGTGATAGTAGGCAATACAGCTCCAGGTACCAACTGGATAGTGTAAACGAGAGTATCCATGTTATAATCACGCACTTCAATACCATCTAACCAGATCATACGCAAGTGTGCTTCGTTAGAGAGTAATATCTCTTGGTGGATAACATATACGCTCATTGTGCCATCCGCTGCGGTGACAAATATCTGCGCAGTTGTGCCATCCATAACCACATTATAGGTAGCATTTGAATCTTCAGGCACAGCAGTGATGGCTGTCTCGTCAAAGAGTTCGGATGGGTCTGTTCCTATTGGATAGGTAATTGTATATTCGATGGTATCAGGAGAGAAACCATCTACAGTCACTCCATTGATTTGCAAGTCAATCAACTTGTTATTAGAAGAGAGCAGATGAACAAAGACGAGTGTATATTCCTCTATCTCCACACCATCTCCAGCTGTGACAGTGAGTGTGAGTTGTGTATCGCCATTCCATGTGGTATCTACTCGTTGCTGTTCGTCGCCAACTACCCATGTTACGACCGGCATGGTAGCTCCATAAGGAACTGTATCCTGATAGTTGAACTTATCCGACGCGAAACCATCTATCTCTATGCCGTCTAACAAGAGTGATTTGAGATAAGCATTCGTGGACTTCGCGATAGTGAAGGTGAGTGTGTAGGTATTGCTTGTCACACCATCTTCTGCAGTCACTACAATCTGATTACCATTGATAACCATTGTAGCTGTGGTATCTGCAGGCACCGCTGTGATAACTGGGATAGAAGAGCCATAAGGCAACAACACATTGTAATCCAACTGGTCGGCATAGAAATTAGTCATATCCACTCCATCCAAAGCAATAGACTTGAGGTATGCATTGGTGGATTTAGCAATAGTAAAGGAGAGTGTATAGGTATTGGTATGCACTCCATCTTCTGCTGTCACCACAATGGTAACCATATTGCCATTTAGCGTCTTCGTGGCCTTGCTCTTAATATCGGTCAAGATATAATCCACTTCAGGCATTTGGGTGGTACCATATGGGAGCTCCATGGTATAATCATACTTAGTGGAAGCAAAACCGCTTAATTCTACTCCTCCCACGAAGATATTTTCCAGTGTGCATACATCGGATGGCAAGATAGTGATAGTGAGTGTATAGGTATGGCTTGTCAATCCATCTTCAGAGGTAACTACGAAGGTTACTTTCTCACCTGTAGTTTGTTTCTCAGAACTCATCTCTACTGTTGCACCTTGGCAAGCGATAGCAGACACTTGTGGGATAGCTGAGCCCGAAGGCAAAGCCAGTGTATAGTTGTATTTAGTAGAAGTAAATCCTGCTATTTGTGTACCATTGGTGATGATAGAAGTGAGGTATGCGTCTGTAGCTAACGCACGCACTTTAGCGAGTACAGAGTATTTCTTGGTAGTCTCGCCATCCGCTGCTGTTACGAGCACGAAGATAGCAGTGTGCGTATCGTCAATCTTTACTTGCGTGATAGAAACAGAGGCATTCGCATCTTGCGCAGTAGCGCTGAACTCGTCCAAAGAAGAGAGCGAAACAACATAATCGTAAGTCTCTGGGTAGAAATCTTGCACTGACTGCTTATTGATTTCCATCGACTCCAATAGTGCATTGGACGAAGCGTTGCGGTTGATGATATAAGTAGTATCCTTAGTAGTGCCATAAACGGTGATCGTATATTGCTTAGGTGTTGTTTTCATCACTACACTATCGAGTGGGTACTCACGGTCGTAGTCAAGAACGGGTTCCGTCTCTAAGTTTTTCAGCAATGCTGTTGATACACCTGTGATAAGGTTATCTGCAGGCAAATTAGTTACTTTCGTCTCTTGGTTTGCGCCCTTCTCCCATGCTGCGTAATAGGTTTTCTTAGTACCATTCTCCGCTGTAACAGTAATGACATATGCTGTGTCATTGGTAGTAACAGCAATAGTCTGATGAGGCGAGCCTTTCACTACGGTCAGGTCTTTACCACTGAGTGTATAGGTGCAGTTCGCATTTGTGGATGTAGGACGGGTCACGGTGAGTGTGTAAGTAGTAGAAGAGAGGTCCTCTGCATAGTTCACAATAGTCGCTGTGCGTGTAGCCTTTGCGCCCGATTTAGTCCATGAATTGCTCCATGTTACTACTGGCATTTGGTCTGGCACTTCTCCTTTGAAAGTAAGTGCAGGCAACACCAATTCGGAGTCAGCAAAATCTGCTGCAAAATTCTTATCTGTCAAAGTAGCAGTTTGACCATCTACCGTCAATTCAGTAAGTGTGCTATTATATACGAAACCTATACGATCAATATAAATCACATCGCCATACCCACAGAAATTTTTCGTCCAGCAACCCGCATCGGTGCCCGCTTTATGACCATTAGAAGCATCAATATTGATATTAAGTTGTGTCGTAACCTTATTAGCAATAGCTAATGGCAAGCGATGGGTTGTATAATTAGATGTTACTTCTGAAGCAATATAATCAGTTGTCACTACATTATTTTGCTCATCTGTAAAGACAAAAGAGAATTTGGATTCCAGTCCTTCATCGTCCACTAACTGATAGGTAATATCTGCTGCATCTGGGGTATTACGGAAAGGAATACCACCTGAGAAAGAAGCACTTGAACCTCCATTTACTGCATATTGGAATCCTTCTGTACTACCTAATGTCAGCACTAATGGTGCAGAACTCTTAAGTTCCGCCCAGTACCCCCAAGTAATACCGAGTATACCATCTTTCAGTTTAAATATCTCTCGACCTGGATTATCTACTTTCCATAATGATTTTTGGAAATCCTTGTATTGGTCTGCATAACCATACCAACCCACAGGCATTTGTGTGTGATTATCATTCTTCAAACCTGTACGATAGTCTGTGAAATCACCATTTGGAATCACATCGTTCTTATAATAATAATAGAAGGTGTAGTGGCGAGTACTGTCATACTCATCTATCACTTCTACTTGGGTATATTTATTATTATCCTGTAGTGTAGTTGCCGTTACGCCCGTTGCTCCTGTATGTTGATACTTCAAAACAGGTTTTGTTGTAGTAACAGGAATGATATAAGTTAATATATTAGGATTGAAATTAGCCAATGGAGCATCATTTACCGTTACACTTGTAAGCGAATAATCTGGGTAATCAATCACTTTTGGTGTGATAGTATATACCTTATCTTCCTCAGCAGGATTGAAAGATTTTACTGTGATAGTAGTAGGCTCGTTTACACCATTATTGAAAATTGTCACCTCTTGGTCTTCATACTTCTTCACTACCGAGACATTCAGTTCTTTCGTTCCAAAAGGGAAATTAAGAGTGAAGTTAGGTCCTTGGCTCATATCCAATGCGCCAATACCATCCACCACAATACTTGCTAATTCATTAGGTATCGCAGGAGGTGTAATTGTAAAATCAAAGGTATATGTTTTCTTTGTTCCATCTTCAGCAGTTACTTCTATAGAAGAAGTCTTGCCTATTGGTGCTTCGGTGATGACAAGCGCTTGTTCAGCCTCTGCGCGCTCTACAATGAAGAGAGGCGTCGCTGTAGTGCCATAAGGCAATGCTACATTATAGGTGTATTGCGTAGGATCGAAAGCATAACCAGTGTGTACTCCATCCAATTCGATAGACAACAATTGTGTATTGCTTGATTTCTCTACTGGGAAAGCGATAGTATATACTTTCTGCGTCTTGCCATCCTCTGCCATCACACGGATGATAGTATTTCTATCTACTGCGCCGTGCTCCACCATGATTATCTGTCCTGCGTTCGCTGCTACAGGCACTACTGCAGGTACTTGTTTGGTGCGTTTGGGTAATTGATAGGTGTATGAAGTAGTGTTTGGATTGAAGGCTGCGTATGGTTCGCCATCAATATATAATCCTGCCAAGTTTGCATCTTTGGAAGCAGGGAAAGCATCCATTGGGAATGCAGGCATTTGCACATTATCTGGTTCGTTAAATCGAATGGTATAGGTATTAGGAGCTCCTTGTTCAGGAGTTACCACAATGCGCGCTGTACCATAAGTAGAAGGCATTGCAATCGCTACGGATTGACCTGCATTCGCATCTACTGTCACGACAGGCATGGTAGCACTCTTCCATTCGATGGCATAATCCAAATCTTCTGGCACAAAACCAACCAAAGAGTCGCTATTGAGATAAATCATTTTCAGCAAGGCATTTGCCGATTTCTCCACCTCGAATGCAATAACATATAGGCGTGTAGAACCATCACCAGCCGTAACTGTTAAACGAACGGTCATCGCTGTTTGATTGATGGACTGCTTAACGGTTTGGTATTGGTCACCAACTGTCCATGTAATTGTTGGTATTTGAGTAGTTCCTACCGGGAGAAGAATAGTATAGTTCAGCGAGTCAGCATGGAAAGTAGATAAGTTCTCTCCATTCACTGCTATGGCCTGTAGTGCATTATTGCTTGATTTATCCAAACGGAAGTTGAGGCGATATGTGGTAGTAGTTCCATTTGCTGCTGTTACCTCGATGCGTGTGGTGCCATCCAAGCCACCCTCAATGAGTTTGATTGTTTGGTATTGGTCACCTGCCGTCCATGTGATTTTAGGTAATTGGGTAGTGCCTACAGGTAATGGAAGTGTATAAACGAATTTATCTGCAGCAAAACCATTCAATTCCACGCCGTCCAACTGAATTCCAGCAAGATAGGAATAAGACGAAGTTTCAATCTTGTAGGTAATCTTATAGATCTTACTAAGCGAAGTACTTGGGATAGAAACCTTAATTTGTGCGCCTTGGTCGAGTGAGTTTTGCAGCAATTCTATTTTCTGTGCTCCTTGTTCGTACGCAGACTCCCATGTTATAACAGGCAATGTGCTTGTACCCAAAGGAAGGGAGATAGTATAGTTTGACTTAGTAGCTGCATATCCAGGTAATAGATTACCATCCACATAGATGGCTTTAAGTGTTACATCTGTAAGCGCAGCCACAAAAAAAGTAATGGTATAGGTCTGCGTAGTACCATCGGCAGCAGTGACGAGCACTGTTGCTTTTCCTGTCACGCTATTAGCTTGCGTGATAGAAACAGAGGCATTCGCATCTTGCGCTGTTGCGGTTACAGTAGGAATAGTGGTGGTGCCATATGGCAATGCCACATTGTAAGTACCTAAATAGGCGTTAAAGCCATTGACTGTTGCACCATTGACTTGCAAGTCAGCAAGTTTTGCATTATTGCTTGCGCGTGATACAAATTTAATCTTATAAGTAGTGGTTGACTTGCCGTCTTCGGATGTAACGGTAATAGTGGTTGGTTCGCCATCCACTTGTCCATTCACGATCTTGCACTCTGTATTCGAGAGGCGACGACCAGGGAAGGTAACTTTCGCCTTCTTGCTATTCGTCAGCGAACCCGCGCCACGCACAGCATAGATATCAGGAATAGTAGTTACTCCTTGGCCCAATGAATAAATCTGTTCTTCTGTGCTATTAGGGTCAAAGGCTTTCCATTCACGGCCATTGATATATAGTTTTTGAATCTTGCTTGAATATACGAGTGATATATCATCCACATCCATTGTACTACCCGCATACTGACCCGTATTAGCTCGGAAATCAGGATAGCGACCTGCTGAAAGAATCACATTACATTTCTGAGGCACATCGTCATTGAGGTAATAAATAGGAATGACTATTCGCGTCCAATTAGAATACACTTTTCTATCACAGATCCATCCCTCTGCAATCTGCTTAGCATATGTTTTGGTTTCACACTCGTTACCATTGAGTGCTTGACGGATATCAGATTCCTCGTCTACACAATATTCAGGCTTACTCTTATATATATTCGTGCAGGAACCATTCTTGGCTTTGTACGAAGTACCTTGTGATGTACCTGACCACGCATAATATAGGATATTAAAATCCTCCTCCATCACATGATCACCATCGGCTCCCTCTGCGCCGTTATCATAGTAACGCTTGATCCAGACAACCATCGAGTCTGGGCGGTATTTCCATTGAATACCACCATATGTACCTGCGGTAGCGTCATCAATAGCGGTAATACTTGACACATACGCCCATGGTTTTCCAAGTGCTACATAACCAGGCGAAGTGGCGCCTATACCCATAGCGCCTACCCATTGATCTTGAATTTTCAAAGCAGATCCCGAACGACCTGTTGTCTTGTGCGCAAAGTTCTTATCAATACCCATTTGCGACACATTGGAGAAATTCCAATACTTTGGTTGCTCCTTATCTGCGAACTTTGAACCGCTCCAATCTTCAAAACCAGGATCGGTGAATTGCTGCGCAGAAACATTTGACGTGCATACAGCCATCAAAATGACTAATAAAAATTGTAAAAATTTACTCATGTTAATATTTTAATTAAATTTATTACGATTTTAAGGCTCAAAAGAGCACAAATTTTATCGAGTGCAAAATTACTGCTTTTTTTTCAAGCCCACAATACCAACAATTACGAAAAAAGTTACATTTATTAAGCATAGTCTTTTCAAAAACTGCCAAATTGAGTTTACAAATATACGATTTTTAAGATTTTACACAACGAAAGGAGCCGCGTTTGCGACTCCTTTCGTTAGTAGTTAGTAGTGAGTAATGAGTATTATATGCTGCTACCCGGATCTCCACCTGGGATAGGTGTTCCGCCAAGATCAACGACTGGACTACCTGCAAGGATCATAGACTCTAATAACATTTGTATTATTTGCACTTGCGGTTGATTATAGTTCTTTTTTGTCATCGTTTTATCCTCCAATTAGTTATTTAACAATCTGTCCTTCAGCGTTATAATAGACGCCATTGCGTACAATAATCAATTGTCCGTTTTCTATTATCTTACGACCTATATTCTCTTCGACCATCACACCTTCTATTTCTGTAGGCATATTATTTGGTTCGCTGATTTTCACCGGCATTCCACGCTTAATAGGCATTGTACCTCCGCCACTTATATTTATTTTGAAGTATGCGCGGAAAGGTTTGATAGCATTCGTGGTGTTTGGCCAATAGAGTTGGTTATTTTGTCCCAAGAAGACATAACCGTTTGTCTCAAAATCTGTTTGCGCATTCATCGTGAATGGACCGAAAGTACCAATCATGGTTACGCCGTTATAGTTTACTTGGTTAGCCTCCAGGTCTGCATTATTGATAACGACATCTTCAAAATTCATCTTCTCCATCGGCAAAGCAGCATTATACTTAACAAAGTACGGACGACCAGCCACGATAGCATTAACTGGTTCGCTTACAGATATATAGAGAGCATCTCCCACTACCGATGCACCTGCAAACTCACGAATTTCCACTCCATTGAGCGAGCTGGCAGCTATCTGCAGCGCATCCATATTGAATGACAAACAAAGTGTATTGTACATATCATTGTAAACAGGACGATCAATAATCAGTTCGTCAAATGTCTGACCATTATTATTTGCGATAAAGTCTGCTACATCGTTAGCATTGCTATCACCTATGAACTGAACTTCCGGTGCGGGCGCGGTATAGGTGAGTTCTAAGTAGTTATAATAACCTCCGTCTTTGGCTACAAAAGTAGAGATATTGGAAATGGG
>JAZNQB010000098.1:0-2040 GCA_045589995.1 Paludibacteraceae bacterium | reverse complement strand
GTGCAGTGATGTTGTACGACGCTCGTTTGAGCCAAGAGTTCGCTGCGGCATTGCAAGAGGAGGGTATCTACGTAACGGGCTTCTACTACCCAGTAGTGCCACAAGGTCAAGCGCGTATCCGCGTACAACTCTCTGCGGCTCACACTACCGAGCAACTCGACCGCGGTATCAAGGCCTTTATCAAAGTAGGCAAAGCCCTCAATGTTCTAGAGTAACTTATCAGTTATAGTTCATACATAAAAAAGCGCATTCCACAATGCGCTTTTTTTGTGCTGATAGTACAAATATTAAGATTCGTTTCCCCTTTACCTTGTATATACACTCCGTGTCAACGATCAAGGGTGAACCAAAGACACGGGGTGTGGTGTTTAAGGGGTTTGGTAGTTTTGCAAGTGCTTGGGGAGTTTTTTGAGGGGGCGGCGGAACAGTGGAACAGTGGAACAGGTAATTCTATAACTTCACCCGTACGCGGGTATATGTATATATTTTAGAAAATAGCCGTTCCGCTGTTCCACATTATTCTTTTAGCAGTCTTTTTAGGCTATCTATTTCATTCGTATCTCTCTGATAGACAATCCATCCGCGCGCTTTGGTTCCGTTGATTCTTCTGGACACAGCTCTGTACCCAGCTTTACCCAGCAGCATGCCGAGCTGTCTCTGCACAACAGTCGCAGACTATGCTTATTTTGGTTGTTTTCTACTGCAAAAGTACTGTGGACAAATGGACTGTAAAGCGAAAATTGTCAGTCCAAGTGATTTTCTTTGTAAGTGGACTTTACCATGACTAACTGAGCCACATAAAGTGCGAGAAAAAAGGGGTACAAGTGCGAGAAAACGCTTTCATTTTGCCTACCTTGTCAGTATATACATGGTGTAGGATGTGCACAACTACTCGGTAACTACTCGGTAACTACCCGAATCTTGAAACATTAACCCTTAATCTTAAAAACAAAATGGCAAAAATTGAACCTATGGACTTGGTGAAATCCTTGTCTGGCAAATTGTGTGGGCACTCGGACATCTCAAAGACTTTTGTAACATATTATTAGGAAGTGTTGTCATAAAATGCAACAAACTCTTGCATAATTCGTGATTTTTCACTACCTTTGCACCCAAATTGCAATAAGTGAACTACATTGAACAATACAACAATATGAAAGCGCTTGTAAAACGTTATGCAGAGCCAGGTCTCTGGATGGAAGAAGTTCCAATGCCTAAAGTAGGCGTGAATGATGTGCTCATCAAAGTTACAAAAGCCGCTATTTGCGGTACGGACTTGCACATGTACAAATGGGACGAGTGGTCACAAAGCCATTGCACACCGCCCTATATCATGGGTCACGAATTTGTAGGTGTAGCCGTAGAGGTAGGACCTGGTGTCCGTGGTGTGAAGGTAGGCGATCGCGTAACTGCCGAAGGGCATATCGTCTGTGGTACATGTCGTAACTGCCGTCGTGGCATGGGTCACGTATGCGAGAACACTATCTCAGTCGGTATTATGGGCAAGGATGGTGCTTTTGCAGAGTATGTGACTATCCCTGAGAGCAATATCGTGCATATTCGTCCTGAGATTCCAGACGATTTCGCCGCTATCATGGACCCATTCGGCAATGCTACACATACCGCATTGGCTTTCCCTCTCTTGGGCGAAGATGTGCTTATCACAGGTGCGGGCTTGATTGGTACGATGGCTGCCGGTATCTGCCGCTATGCGGGAGCGAAGAATATTGTCGTGACCGATTTGAACGAGCAACGCCTTGAGATTGCCAAGAAAATGGGTGCTACTATCACCGTCAATGGTTCGAAGGGCGAGACCGTAGAGGGCGCAATGAAGCAATTGGGTATCCGTGGCTTTGATATTGGACTAGAGATGTCGGGTGCACCAGCAGCGTTCAATGATATGATCGCGCACATGTATAAGGGTGCTAATATTGCGCAGTTGGGTATATTGCCAAGCAACACGCAAGTCAATTGGTCGGATATCATCTTCAATGCTTTGACTATCAAGGGCATCACTGGCCGCCGCATGTGGGAAACATG
>JAZNQB010000097.1:0-9430 GCA_045589995.1 Paludibacteraceae bacterium | reverse complement strand
GTGCAAAGAAGACATCTGGGTTCTCAGCCATACCTTTCATAACAGGTTTCATAGGCGTGAGTGCTCTCTCGCGGAACTCTTGCAAAGCCTTGTAGTCCACGAGTGGGCGCAAGTCTTCCATATCGATTGCTTCCACTTTCTGGTACTCGTGAGAAGTACGGAAACCATCGAAGAAGTTGAGGAAAGGTACGCGACTCTTAATAGTAGCCAGGTGTGCTACACCAGAAAGGTCCATCACTTCTTGTACCGACGCCTCAGCCAACATTGCAAATCCTGTTTGACGGCATGCCATGACATCTTGGTGGTCACCAAAGATACAGAGGACATGGCTCGCGAGCGTACGCGCAGAAACATGGAATACAGATGGGATTAACTCACCTGCAATCTTATACATATTAGGAATCATGAGCAATAATCCCTGTGAAGCGGTGAAGGTAGTGGTGAGTGCTCCAGCGTTGAGTGCTCCGTGCACAGCGCCAGCCGCACCTGCTTCAGACTGCATTTCTTGTACTAATACCGTTTCTCCAAATAAGTTCTTACGCCCTGCAGCAGCCCATTCGTCCACATTCTCTGCCATAGGAGAAGATGGCGTGATAGGATAGATGGCAGCGACTTCGGTGAACATGTAGGCTACATGTGCCGCAGCAGCATTACCATCACAAGTGATAAACTTTTTTTCTTTCATCTTTTTTGTCTATTAATTAAATTGTTCTTTATAATGTTAGTCTAAATATCAATATAAAAAGCCCAAGAGCCACAGAGGCATCATATTCCCCCGCCCGGTCTCCATCTCTCCGATAGCCGTCGGTCGTATGGTATCTCTTGGTGAAGCGGTTTCACGGACATCGAAGTAGTACTTCCCATCCACCACGAACATCGCATTTCTCTCCGTAGCATTCACTTTGTGCTGCCCATGCACGCTGGTATAGAAGAAAGTCTCATACATATCCTGCGGCGAGAGTTCACGCGTGAAAATCATCTGCGCCAAGTTCGTATTTTGCATAAAAACCTTCGATGGTTTCATAGGGAAATTCTTATGCTCCAGATACAAAAGATTGATTAGTCGCGAGTCTTTGAGGTACTTGATATAGTTCATCGTAGTAGCTCTGCTGAGCCCTATTTCCTCAGAGATGCTACTCACATTGAGTGCACAAGGGGCTTCACGCAAAAGGATATACAGCAGTTTACGAAGCTTATGCAAACACGCCACATCAATCTGCTTAATCATCAGCACATCTACTTCCAATTGCGTATTCATTGTCTTGAGCAGTTCCACCTCAAAATTAGTACTCTCCAGATAACTGGGGTAATATCCATACTGCAGATATGTTTTGAAAAGCTCTAAAGGCTTCACCTGCTCACATATCTCTCTTGAGATAGAGGCATGACGCTGGATGATTTCCTCCAAAGAATACGAACGGAACCGACGCTTAGTTTGGATACACAGGTACTCTCTAAAAGAGAATCCGCGTAGATTGTATGTTTTTATAATCTCGCTCAAATCATGATTGTCTTCCTCCAGAGGCATCACCGGGGTTGCACAAAAGACAATATGCAGATTTTTATACTTGCTGTAACACTTTTTCAATTCCCTTGACCAATTAGGATACTTGAATAACTGGTCAAGAAAAAGATATATTCCTCCGGACTTCACAAACATACCCGCCAATTCCAGAAGCGTATGCTCTGTGAAATAGAAGTCATTCATACTCACATACAAACAGGGGCGTATTTCCTTGGGAGTCTTTTTCCGTCTTTTGGTTATCAACTCCTCATCCATTCGTGCATTCCACTCCTGCTCGCGCTCTTTGGCACATGTGAGTAAGAAATCCGTTTTACCTACACCGCGCCCACCCTTGATAGCAATAAGGCGGTCATTCCAATCCACCTCGTCCATCAATTGTCTGCGAATAGGCATAGATGAATGTGCCACCAAGAAATCATGAATCTTAAAAAATGCGTCCAACATGGTTATTATGGTATTTTTTTGTATTTTGGCTGCAAAGGTACAACTTTTTTTCCAAATTTGCAATATTTGTTTTACATTTTTTTGAAAAAAAATGAGGGGCTACACCAGTAGTCCCTCACATGAAGTATCAAAAAGCTGTTTTTAAAGGCTGATAGCGCCGCTTGGGCACACATCTGCGCAAGTTCCGCACTCTGTGCAGATATCAGGATCGATAGAATAGATTTCGCCTTCAGAAATAGCGCCCATTGGGCATTCATCGATACATGTACCGCATGCGATACAATCTGTAGAAATTTTGTAAGCCATGGTTGTAATTATTTTAAGTTTTATATTTTAGATTTCTGGGTTTTTACCTTTCTAAGTATTGCCTTATTCCAGTAAAAGCGAGTGCAAAATTACTGCTTTTTTTTCGTATATGCAAAAAGAAATGTATTTTTTATTATTTTTTTTTCTTTTTTACGGTAGCCAAAGCTGCTAATAATTGTGCATTCGGTCCCGTCAGTCCCTTATCCGTCAGTCCTTTGCGTTTAGCATAAGTAGTCCAGTCTTTAGCTCCACCCTCCGACACCGGTAATCCCAACTGCAAGAAATGACAATAAGCTATAGCGAGCGCGTCGGTAGCATCCAGTTTCTTGGGCATCTGCTCATCGGGTATATGCAAGAATCGCTGCAGCATACCCGCCACTTGCTCTTTGGTGCTATGGCCGTTGCCCGTGATAGCCATTTTGATTTTCATGGGCGAGTATTCATAGATAGGCACATCTTTGCTCAGCGCAGCTGCTATTGCCACTCCCTGCGCATGAACTATCTTGATCATCGTTTGGGGATTCTTATCCACGAATTGTGTCTCTATACTCAGGCATGAAGGATGGTATTTATCAATGAGTTCTTGCAAGAAAAAGAATTCTTTTTGCAAGCGTGGATATTGCCCTTCCATTTTATGGACATCGAGCACTCCAAAATCCAGTATATCAACCTGTTGCCCCACTGTATGGAGCACAGCATACCCCATAAAGAGCGTACCTGGGTCAACCCCTAAAATGATATGTTCGTCACGCCATTTATCTTGCATTTTCTCACAATGAATCGTCCTGCTTCGGTTGGTCCTTCTCATGTGTTCGCACAAATCCTCGAGCGATAATCACAATAGCACCCGCTATTAACACATAATCTCCGTATGGCTCTACTTTGCAAACATTCATAATAGCCCCAGCTATCAGAATAATCATTCCTATAATCAAAACATAATTTGACTTTCTCATATCACTATTTTTTTAAGGTTCTTCCACCAAATAGATATCTTCATTCGCTTCGTGCATGAAATATTGTTCGCGCGCAAAGCGCTCCAAACTATCTATATTATTCAGCGAACGGATCTCACTCATAGCCTCCTCCGAAGCCTTATTGTACATCTCCGTTTGCTTCTCCATGCGTCGTATCTCACGCCCACGCTCAATGAAACGGACAATACTTTGGTCGCCCACAAAGAAATACACCACACCGAAAGCAAGTATGGTAATGATATACTTGCCCCATTTGCGAATCAGTTTATGCGACCAAATAGTAGAAAAATCCATAAGTTTTATCTCCGTTTGCTAAAATCGAGTGCAAAGTTACGATTTTTTTTGGAAGAATACAAATTTTTTTGTACTTTTGTAGCCGATTTAATCTTTTTGACATGAAACAAAGACTTACTCTATACCTCTTGTTGCTCGCGACTTACTGCATGAGTGCTATTCATATCCACATTAGCGACCCTGAAACATGGACAGCGCAAGAGTTGGCTCCTTATATCGGTCAAACCGTCATTTTTGACAAACCTATTGTGGTTTGCTCCAATAGTGGTTCTTCGCTCACTGTAGCTCCGCGCCGCCTTTTCACGCCTACGAACCAAGCCTATCCGCATTCTGCCGCCTCCAAGAACATCATGAGCCTGAATGCTTCTGGAGCCATGTCCCTGAGTGGTGTGAGCGGGTATCACCGCTGCGGAGAGAAGATATACGACTTATGCGTGCGTGTCAACAGCACTTCGAGCCTATCATGGGTAAGCGGCACATGGAGAGGAAACAGTCGAAAAGACTTAGAGAAAGGTATTCCCGATATCGGCGATTACCGGTTGCTTGTTTGCTGCGTAAACTTGGAGTACTACCTTGTCACTACCACTGGTTCGGACAGGGGTCCAAGCAGTTATAGCGAGCATAAGATACAACGCACCAAAGTGAACAAAGCTTTGACGCTCATTAACGCAGATGCCTATGGTCTCGTGGAAATAGAAAGCGGACAAGCAGCACTCAAAGAGATAGCCGACGACCTCAATGCCAAACTGCCGCACCGCAATTACACATACATTAACGACAATAGTAGTCCTAATGGCACCTACACCAAAGCAGGTTTTATCTATGACGCTAATATATTAGAGCCTATCGGCAAACTGCAAGAGAATGACACTAAAGTGGAGAACCGCAAGAAAATGATTTGCTTTAGGGAGAAAGCCACAGGAGAGCGCTTTATCCTATCCGTCAATCACTTCAAAGCCAAAACAGGTTATGGCAGTGGTCTTGATGCAAACCAAGGAGATAATATAGGCAGTTTCAATGCCACCCGCGTAGAAGAGGCACAATCGGTGATTGACCAATACAAACGATATATGCCGGCACTCAAAGAGAAAGACATACTTATCATGGGTGACCTGAACGCTTATGGAAAAGAAGACCCTATCACACGATTTACAAGCAATGGTTTTATTGATTTGCATCGTGCTTTCCATGCCGACAGCAGTTATAGTTACATGTTTGGCGGCTTAGCTGGTTATTTAGACCATGCCATCAGCAACAACACACTCTATCCACAGATAACAGGTGCCGTAGGTTTTCATATCAATTCAGATGAGGACGATTATTACACCTACGACAGATCGGGTGACCAATCAATGTTCCGCTGCTCTGACCACGACCCCATTTTGGTGGGATTACGCTTAGACAGCACACTCAGCTACACCCCCTTCCCCACACTCAATTCAGAGGAACTGATACAAGGAGAGAGCAGCGTAATACGTATTCAGAATGCCGTCAAAGATGACCAAAAAAGTTACTACGCCATTTACACAACCAGCGGACATCTCATTGATTTTAAGGAGATTATAGATACTCATCAAGAAGTAGAAACACCAATAGCACCGGGATTGTATATTGTGCATATCTATTATGATGGTCAGATATACGCCCGTAAAGTAATAGTGAGATAAAATGGATTTATTCTCTCAAATAGAAGCACCAGAACGGGAAGAGTTACTACAATTGCGTAAAGAATTGGAGGAAAACAACTATAAGTACTATGTACTTAATCAGCCTTCCATATCGGACCAAGAGTTCGATGCTAAGATGCACCGTTTGCAAGAATTAGAAACTCGTTTCCCAGATATGTTTGACCCCAAGTCTCCAACACAACATGTAGGCTCGGATTTAGCCCAGAATGGAAAGTCAAAAGCAGAAAATGGAAAGGGTTTTGAAACTGTCAAACATAAATACCCTATGTTATCGCTGGCGAATAGTTATTCGCGCGAAGAGATTGAGAACTGGGTGCGCAAACTACCTGCTGGCGTAGAGATTGTCTGCGAACTCAAATACGACGGATTGAGTATCTCCTTATGGTACGAGAACGGGCAACTCACCAAAGCACTCACACGAGGCGACGGACTACAAGGAGATAATGTGATTGACAATATAAAAACAATCCCTTCTATTCCACGGTATCTCGTCGGTACGCCGTCGGTCTTTGAGATGCGTGGCGAAGTGCTACTCTCTTGGGAGCGTTTTGAGCAACTTAACAAAGAGCGTGAGGCACAAGAGGAACCTCTTTTTGCCAATCCACGCAACGCAGCCAGTGGTACGCTCAAACTACAAGACCCACGCGAAGTGGCAAGACGGGGATTAGACGCTTACTTATACTATATGTTAGGCGAGCAACTGCCAGGAACTACGCATTATGAGCGCCTGGAAGCAGCCAAACAATGGGGATTTCAAATAAGTGATGCCGTGAAAATATGCCACAATGTGGACGAAGTGATGGAGTATATTGCTTATTGGGATACTGCACGCAAAAACTTACCCGTTGCCACCGATGGTATTGTACTCAAAGTCAACGACATACAGCAGCAGAATAAATTGGGATACACTGCCAAGACGCCACGATGGGCAATTGCCTATAAGTTCCCTGCCGAACGACAACTCACTACGCTCAAAGAGATTACTTACCAAGTAGGACGCACAGGTGTTGTGACTCCTGTAGCAAATTTAGAACCTATTCAACTGAGTGGAACTATCGTACAGCGAGCTACATTGCACAACGAAGATTTCATCCGGCAACTGGATATTCGTCCAGGAGACAAAGTTTGGGTAGAAAAAGGTGGAGAGATTATTCCTAAGATTACAGCTCGTGCTTCACGGGAAGATTTTAGCCACTCTCGCGCCACTCTCGCGCCACTACCAAACTATGAATTTCCAAGCACTTGTCCCGAATGTGGTACGCCATTAGTACGCGTAGAAGGAGAAGCTGCATGGCGTTGCCCCAACGAGAGCGGTTGTCCACCACAAATAAAAGGAAAGATAATACATTTCGTTAGCCGAAAAGCAATGAATATAGACGGTTTAGGCGAGGAGACCATCGACTTGCTATACCGGCAAGGGCTACTGACCAATATAGCAGATATCTATAGTCTTCGCTTAGAAGAAATAGCCGCACAAGAACGCTTAGGAGAGAAATCTGCACAGAATATTTTAGATGGTATAGAGCAATCAAAATCCATCCCTTGGCACCGCGTACTCTTTGCTTTAGGCATCCGTATGGTGGGTGAAACGACCGCTAAAAAGATTGCACGGCGTTTCCACACTGTAGATACACTCCAATGGGCTACAGTAGAACAGTTATGCGCTATTGAAGATGTAGGACCACAGATTGCAGAAAATATAGTAAGGTATTTCGAGGATATACATAATTTAGAACTCTTAGCGCGCTTGCGACTTGCAGGACTACAGATGGAAGGTGAAGCAGCACCTGAACCCGTCGGTGACACTTTGGCTGGTATGTCCATCGTCATCTCAGGTACTTTCAGCCAACACACACGAGATGAGTACAAAGCACTCATTGAGCGACATGGCGGAAAGAATGTGGGGTCAGTAAGCAAGAAAACATCCTTCATCCTCGCAGGCGACAACATGGGACCAGAAAAACTCAAAAAAGCAGAAACATTAGGTATTCCTCTCGTAACAGAAGAAGAGTTTTTACAACGCATAAACGAACAATGAGACCTATGAATATCAAAGAGTATATATTTAATTATTTGCTTGGCAAACAACCCAAACGCGAGAATCGCTTTCCGCATTTTGACAAACCACTCAAAGTGATGCTCATCTACGAAAGCGACTACTTAGAGCGTAACGATGCTATCAAAGCCATCCGTTTAGACTTACTCAAACGACAGATGGATGTTACTATGTGGGGATACGCACAAAAAAAAGAAATCAGTACACTCATCCTACCACAAAGTAGAATACTTGGGACAACCGATTTCAACCTATTTGGCAAACTCAAACAAGAAAGCATCAGCGACTTACAAGCAGAGCAATACGATTTACTAATCGACCTCACCACACGCCCTTGTTTACCGCTACGCTACATAGCACTTTACACACAAGCAGCATTCAAAGTGGGACTTAACTTGGGCGAGGGCATACACGATATGCTCATCTCACCACCCGATTTAGATACCGAGCATGCAGAACCAGAAGCGACTTGGTTATATAACCTGATTGTACAATACTTATCCACTATACGCAGCAATGACTAAACATCTTTTATACGGTTTAGGCACAGCACTGATTACTCCTTTTAAAGCAAATCAATCAGTTGATTACGAAGCATTAGACCGTCTCTTAGACACACAACTAACAGGATATGTAGATTATTTAGTGGTATTAGGTACTACAGGCGAAGCAGTAACACTCACATCCGAAGAGAAACGCGAAGTGAGAAAGCATATCGTTGCCTATACCAAACAATGGGCTGCCACACATGATACCACTCCATTACCACTCGTCTTAGGCGTTGGAGGTAACAACACGGCGCAAGTCATTAGTGACCTCAAGAATATGAAAGATGAACTCACCACTGACTTTACAGCTATCTTGAGTGTATGCCCGTATTATAACAAACCAAACCAAGAAGGATTATTCCAGCATTTCTGCGCCGTTGCAAAGGCAAGTCCTATACCTATTATTTTATATAATGTACCCGGGCGCACAGGCGTGAATATGCTACCTGATACAGTAATGCGAATCCAGAAGGCATACCCAGATAAGATTATGGGTATCAAAGAAGCAAGTGGCAATGTGGAGCAAATCAAGCAACTGATTGCATTAAGCAAGCAACAAGCAACAACAGCCGAAGATGCACTCTTAGTCATCAGCGGCGATGATGGTATTGCCTGCGAAATAATGAAAGCAGGCGGTGCAGGACTTATCTCTGTAGCGAGCAATGCTTTCCCTAATGATTTTAACCGCATTGTACATCAGCAAGACGAAGCATTACAAGCACAATATGACGAAATGGTCAAGTTACTTTTTGCAGAAGGCAACCCAGTGGGCATCAAAGCCGTTTTGGCACAAAAAGGCATTATTACGAACCATCTCCGCCTCCCGCTTGTTCCCGCCAGCCTAGAACTCCAAGCAAAAATTCTCAGATTACTCCGATTAGAACCATGAAAAGAAAATCATCCATATTATTCGCGTTATGCCTTTCTCTCTCCTGTCTGGCTATCACGCAGGAGGGTACCGTGCGGACTATTGCCCGCAAAGGACAGGCAGGTCAGCCCATAGAAGGAGCCGTCATCCGTCTGCAAGGCTCACATAACAAAGTAGCAAGCCGAGAAAATGGTGATTTTTCGTTGCTATTGCATGACCTACAAAACGGCGAGGCATACGCTTTCGCCAGTATTTATAAATCCGGTTACGAACCAGCTGAACAAGAACTCATCGGAAAGCGCATACCTTGTTCTGATCAAGTACCTGTGGAGATTCTACTGGTCAGCAAAATACAGCTCATGCAAGAGCGCGAAGCGATAGAAACCAAAGCGCGTGAAAATGTGGAGATCTACTATCAGGCAAAATTGGATAGTTTGGAGCAATTATTAGCTGCCAAACAGATTAGCGAGGCGGAAATGGCAGCACAAAAACAGCGTTTGGAAAGCCAGTATGAGAACTTCGAGCCGTTGCTGCAAGCTATGTCCGATGTTTTGGCACGAACAGACTATGCGCGAATGGATTCATTAACTACCCTTATGCAACAAGCCGTAGAGAACGGCAACCCCGAGGAAGCCGAACGGCTCTTGCGGGAGAAAGGCAGTTTGGAGCAACGCGAGGCTGTACTGCGCGAATGGGGAAAGAATATACAGGCTTTGCAAAATGA
>JAZNQB010000096.1:0-10094 GCA_045589995.1 Paludibacteraceae bacterium | reverse complement strand
CGACTTAGCATATTGCATTGCCATATAAGGACGTAACGCATCAAACGGAATCCAAAACATTATAGATTCACGAAGCGAACCCATAATATTAGAACTATCGCGAGTTGAAATCTTATCTGACTGTAGAGGTGCTATAGCCATTATCTTAGTATGCAAACGAGAAGTATGCTTATTAAAGAACACCACTTCTTGAATTAAATATTTCAACTGATTTTTCACTAACTGTTCAAATGGATAGAAGTGGAAAGACAACTCATCTGCAATACTATCATAATGTACTAGCATAGCGTCCGAAGATGTAATATCAAAGTGAGTTGGATCATCCGAATAGTCAGCCATGGGATCATCTGCCATAAACATAGTTGGAATGAGATTGCGTGCCACAGGATCTTGCTTAAAATCGGGCTTGATCGTTTCCATATTTTTCTCATAAATAGGTAAACCATCAACTACTGCATCCGTAATCACTTTGAATAAATTACGATAATCCGCATCATCTGACTTAGTGGGGAAATACAACTGGTAGTTCTGTTTATATCGCATATCTATTATACGATACACATAACGAGACCAAATAACATCATCTATACGATGCTCTAACTTCACAATCGTATCATGTACTTGAGAAAATTCCTCCGTTTGAATTCTGGCACTACCCACTTCGTCGAAGAAAGAAATAACTTTATGTTGTGCCTGTGCAGTTGATATGCCCAGCAACAAACATACAACAAAACTAAGTTTCTTTATCATATCTTTTATTATTTTAATTCAGAGAAAGAGGTATCGGAGAGAGGCGTATTTCTTTACCATCCGGACCTTTTGCACGTATATCCGTTATAACAACTATAGCACCCATCTTTAGTTTACCTAAACGAGCTCGCTGGTCAGCTGTAAACTTATTTCCACGAGCTTCTGTTAACATACCATTTATATTAACTTTAAAGCTAGATATTTGGAACGGCAAATCTAACAATCCATCAGGACCATAAGAAGCTATCACCGTTGCTGCATTATTAAGCAACGCACCACGGGATATATTTCCATCAGAATATTCTTTGTCTCCTGATTTGAAGTATGCTCCTGGTTTAGGCAATGCCTTGACACGATACTCTTTGTTTCCCATTGGCTGCATTTTACCATCTAACTCGGCTGATACAGAAATTGTTACACTTTTGGCTGCATCGCCAGGCTTGATAATCCACAAGCCCCCACTATTGGTCACAGCAGCGCCATTAACACTTACCTTAACCTTGTCATTTGATACACCAGGAACAGAAATAGAGAACTTATTTTCATATCCGCGATACATAATATTAAGGTCATTATTGGATATAGTAACAGATGGTTCACCAACACTATACTCACTCTCAAAAGGAAGATTCTCCATTTCTCCCGTTGATGGATTCTGATAAGCGATCCAACCTTTATACTTCTTTAACCCCACACCCGTTGCAGATACCTCATACAAACCATGGTCATTTATTCGCTGACCTTCAATGTAATACTCAGGACGTTGAGTAGAATCAATTGCAGCTAAGATAATCTGAGCAGAATACTTACCTCCACGAATAACATAATTTGAATTAGGAATCACATACGCATTCAACTTATTCACACGCAAATCCCCCGCATCAGTACGATCCATTAAATATTGTATCAACTCACTTTCTGTAGTACGCACATCATTCTGCATCTTTGTTAGAATAGTTATAGATGCACCTACCGGCATACCATCAAAAACAGCGAATTCCCAATCACAGGAATCTTTCTCATGCGAGTTATATCCACGTTCTGTTGCCATCGTCTGCACAATAGAATTACGCAATTCTGCATTGGTCTCCACCAAACTTGCTGCATAATCACGATAGTATGCTACCATTTCGCGCAATACAGTACCATTTCCTTCTACTATAGCATATTGTCCCGTTACATCTAGATTGGAATTTCCTTGTATATGACATGTAGGATCTTCACCTGCAGCAATACGCTCATTTACTGCGTCTTCACCATCTGCTAAGATCGTTATCTGGATTTTAAAATTCTGAATATAATTATACAAAGAATCCGCTCTTAACTGCAGTTCCATTGCTTTTGCATACCATTCTTGTGTCTTCTCAGGATTATCTGCATTAGCAGCTCTGAAATCCTGATATAATTTGGCATTACGAGTATTGGAAGCAGCGATAGAGGAGTGCAGACTATTGTCCACCAATGTAAAGCCATTCAAGATATCTGTACTTACGTTCAACGCCAACATAGCGGTAAGAACCAAGTACATCATACCAATCATTTTTTGTCTCGGGGTTTCCGGACAGTTTTTTGCTCCACCCATTACTGAAGTGTTGTTTAGATATTACTTAATTATTTTACTTTGTTTATGCTAACGCATTGAGCATATTGCCATAAATACCGTTCAAATCAGCCACTTGTTTCTGTAACTGCTTTGTTCCGTCTAAGAATGCAGCTTGTACATCTGCTGTCTCTTTTGCTAATGCGATTGTGCTTTTTTGAGCCTCCACTATCTCTTCAACAGTAGCTACAGCACGTTTCTGGACAGCCACCACTTCTTCTGCGGATGCCACAGCACGCTTTTGCGCATCCACTTGGGCATTCACCGCTTGCAACTGCAGTTCGTATACGGAATTGAGAGACGCAATCTTTTGACCCACTTCCTCTACACTTGCCTTATAAGCCTTGGTATCTTCTGCTATATTTTGCATATCACCAGTCACTTTTGCATATGTTTGAGCTAAGGCAGTTGTTGCACTTGTATATGAATCCACTGCTACCTCTGCGGCTGCCAACTTCTCTCCTAATTTAACACCCGTCTGAGCCACTTTACCCAACTCACTGAACTGAGCCGCAGTCTTTGCTAGATCAGCAATGCCATCCTTAAGAGCCTTGAGATCTTCTTCCTTCAATGATGGTACCTTAGCCACACCTGCATTAGTGGCACCCGTTGCACTTCCTACTACAGGCGAATCAGCAGTGCCTGCACCTAGTAATGTAGGACGAGGTTGACGTGATTTCTCTTCCAATAACTCTGGCTTCGTTCCATACTCTAACAATTGTGGGAAAACATTTTCCCAATGGAATTCTGGGTGCGGACGCTCTAAAGCTCCGATTATAAACAAGAATGCTTCGGTAAACATACCTACCATCAGCACCTCGCTGGCACCCGGCCAGTGCAGAATTTTGAACAACGCACCGATAATTACAACAGAGGCGCCTACCGAATATACGATGTTTACAATGTTTTTTCCTTGGTAAGATTCATACCAATGCATGAACTTTGCACCAAAACCTTTTTTTGCGGTTTTTTCTCCTGTGGCCATAATTTTATTCTTTTTTTTGTAAATTATTTCTTTAATTAATCACCAATATATGAACGAACACAACGGAATCCTATGTAAGGACGGCTTTCATACTGATACTCGTATGTACGCACACCACATTGCATAAAATAACTAATATCCTTCCAACTACCACCTTTCACTACTTTGCGTTTCAAGATATCAGGGTCGGCTTTACGAGCCATATAACTATAGTCTGGATTCAAATCATGAATATGCGTATTCGCTGCTGTTTGATATGCAGAATTTGTCCACTCGGATACATTTCCTGCCATATCAAACAAACCGAAATCATTCGGACGATATTGCGCAACCTTCATTGTAGTTGTACCCGTATCATCATTATATGCACCACGATATGGTTTGAAGTTAGCAAAGAAACATCCCTTGCCATCGCGTGCATAGTTACCACCCCAAGGATACATCGCCAATTTACGACCACCGCGGGCAGCATACTCCCATTGCGCTTCAGTCGGTAAACGATAAGCATTTACCTCCGTATCTGAATATTGATTAAATAATTTGGTACGCCAGTTACAGAAAGCATGTGCTTGTTCCCACGTTACACCCACAACAGGATAATCAGCATATCCCGGATGTTTGAAATACATTTGTAACAATGGATCATTATATGAGAACTGAAAATCACGAGCCCATACCAATGTATCTGGATAGATACAGATAATCTTCTCTGTCAGAAGATCTTTTGGCTCTTTGAGAGGACGATAAATGGTAGAATCCTTTATCTCACCCCCCTCTTCTACCCAGAATGTATCTACACGAGCTGTAGCACCTTTAGGATAGGAACTTGTTGCTACATCAAATTTATTATGCTGAGGCAGAGCTTGGTCCATATTTACCCAACTATAACGATAGTGCAAATAATTAGCCTTAATAGTTCCGTCAGAATAATACATGGATGACAATGCATCAATTACATCCTCTTCTTGACTACCCCAAGGAACTTTCTTTTGCCAATTAAGACGGAAATTTTCCTCATCAAAATCTTCATCCTTTGGTTGGATTGCATAATCAGTCATTCCTGCTGCCACAAGATTTGTCAAAGCAATAGAGTCACGCACCCAATTAACAAACTGATGATACTCGTTATTGGTTATCTCGGTTTCATCCATCCAAAAGGCATCAACCGTCACCATAACTACATTATCCGGCTGTTCAAAAACAGCTGATTGGGTATTGGCACCCATCATAAAGGAACCCTTCTTGATAAATAACATACCATAAGGATTTGCTTCCTTAAAAACACCTACTTTGTGAGCACCTACGAGTTCTCCGGCAGGCTTGTTACACCCAACCAATACTATCGCCAACGCGATTAATGGTAAAATTCTTGTTACTTTCATATTAATGATTAATCGATTAATTTTCGTTTGTTATATCCTTTGTACTACAAATATCTTATTGACTTGTACTTATTCGTCCGTTTGGGCTTTAATATATCAAAACTATACGCCAAATAGACTTCATGAGTGCCATAACTTTCCAAAAGCATCTTGTTTGTAGGCAGTTCACAACTATATCCCAATTGCAAGCCCGACACAATATCTACTCCCAACAAGACATTCACACTTCCTGCCACACGATATCCTACTCCCCAACGGTAACGATCCTTATAGTCACACATCAATGTCATATTAACATCCCAACTCACAAAATCACTCATTATCATCGCACTCGGAGTAAGCATCCAATCCTTATGATTCTTCAATCGAAAATGATATCCTCCTGTTACATACATCGTTCCCGCCAATGTCACATTCGAGTATTCATCCCATTCTACTGTAGGACGAAGTATATGACTATAACTTGCGCCTACCCACCAAGTGGATGTACTATAATACAATCCCACACCCATATCAAATTTCATTCCCGACTTACTACCAGATGGTATTGCCTCGTCATTAGATTCATGATAATCATCCCCCATTTCATCTAAATTAATAGAATCTCCCATAAATCCCACATTAACAAAGCCTAGATCAACACCAACACTAAAATATCCGTTACCAGCACGCTGACGATAGGCATATTGCGCATACAATGATTGCGTTGTAAACAAGCCATACTTGTCATTCAAGAACCGGACGCCAGCTCCGTGAGATGTTTTCCCAATCACAAAAGGAGATGTAAAAGAAAACCAAGTCGTCATTGGAGCATTCGTTATATCAACAAACTGCATCCGATGAGCTCCTCCCACTCTCATCATATCCCCTTCACCTGCCGCAGCAGGATTATAAGAAGTCGGCATATATATATAATGTCCTATTTGAGGATCAAACTGCGCTCGCACACATACGACAGGCAGAAATCCTAACAAAAGAACAATACATCTTTTAAATACACGACCATTCATCAGTACTCCTCTTCATCAAAGAAGAAATCTTCATCTTGAGTAGGATAATCCGGCCAAATATCCAGAATGCTCTCGTATAATTCTTCGTCCTCGTCCTCCAACTCGTGTAGATTTTCTATAACCTCCTCAGGAACACCTATACGATTCGCATAATCCAATAATTCATCTTTTGTCGCCGGCCATGGAGCATCCTCTAACTTCGAAGCCAATTCAAGTGTCCAGTACATATCTTTTGTTTAATAAATTTCGTTTTAAAATCACATCAAAACCGCACCTCATATAACGCCAAAAAAAGCATCGCAAAAACACGACGACACATCCCAGCAGGGCATAGTTTTTCAAAATTATCGTGCAAAAGTAGTAAAAAGTTTCGAAATACACAAGTATTTTCTGCAATATTTTACATTTTTCGATATTTTTTTAACAAATATACGATTTTTATACATTTTTAGACACATTTATTTCGACCAAACTTCTTCAGTTTCTCCTTTCACGAAACCTATGTATCGAGCGAGTACAAATAGATAATCACTCATTCTATTCACGAATACAAGCGAATCTTTTTTAACACCCAACACTATCATTTTTCGCTCCAAGCGACGACATATAGTACGGCAAATTTGACATACCGAGACCGAATGCCCACCAACAGGCAAAATAAATGCCCGCTGACGAGGTAAATGTGCTTGCATAGCATCAATCCACCCTTCTAACTGACACACATCGCTCATTTCGATCCATTCACCAGACGCCAAACTCAACTCCGCTCCTAAGTTAAATAATTTATTCTGTAGAAAATGCAATTGTCGATCCGTTTCCTCTAATATTCCATCTTCGTTTCTCAAAGAAGCGCGTAATAGACCGACCCAACTATTCAACTCGTCTGAAGTACCATAAGTATCAATACGCACATCTGCTTTTGAAACACGCGTCCCATCTGCCAACGAAGTATAACCGTTGTCCCCTGTCTTGGTATAAATAGTCATGATTAGTAAAATTATATGTATATACGGTAATGTCGTTTAAGATAATGTTTATCAACATACAACAAGCCCACATGATACAAATCCATACTGGTTGTTACATATGCATGTTGCTTAAGTTCTTCCCATGCTCGTTTCATTTCTGGCGAATAATGAATATCGTCTATCACCACTACACCCTTTTCTGTTATTCTCGGTAGAAGATAACACACATACTCCATCGTCGCCTTATAGGTGTGATTTGCATCCACATATGCAACATCTATCTTCTCGCGCGCGTATTTATATAAGGTGTCTTCTATACGTCCTTCTATACATTCAATATTTACCAACCGCAAAGCACTCCATTGCGAACGAGCCACATCAGCTATAGCTGAACTACCTTCAAATGTCATCACATGGTTATGGGAGTGGGCGGAGGCCATATACGCCGTCGTTATTCCTAAAGAAGTGCCCAACTCTAATATCTCCAATGGTCTACCTAAAACCCTTCCCATATGAACAATTAATCGAAAAAGAGTTTCTTGCACCCGAGGACGCTCTAACTGAAAACGCGCTATATCGCATATCTTACGCTGAATCCGCAACCCATCCTGAGTACCATTAGAGCCATAGTCAACCACATCTAGCATTCTAACGTCCAACAGCAAACTATCACGACGACGCTCTATATCCGCGAAACAATAATAACTGCTTTTATCACGCATCAAGAAATGGACAATATAAAACAGATAGGGTGAATGGATACTTTCCCCCGTAGTATTCCAGGCCGTTAACACATGGCGCAGATAATACAACATACGATATATTAGAGTACTCAACCGCATTTTTGCTGCAAAATTACACATTTTCTTGCATATTTCCAAAAAAAGATGTAATTTTGTGCCATGATTTTGAATTATATTTGGATTTCGCTCATTTTAATAGCCGTATTGGTAGGATGTATCCAGGCTGTATGCTTTGGCAATATTGGGATTTTCTCTGAAATTCTTAACTCTACATTTGTAAATGCTAAAACAGGATTTGAATTATCCCTCGGCTTGGTTGGTGTCCTATCCTTATGGATGGGTATTATGAAAATAGGTGAACAGGCAGGTGCTGTCAATACTATTGGAAGAGGAGTGGCGCCTTTCTTTAAACGAATCTTTCCCGGCATTCCCAAAGACCACCCTGTTTTTGGATCTATGCTGATGAATATTGCTGCTAATATGCTCGGGCTGGATAATGCCGCTACTCCTATGGGACTTAAAGCGATGAGTGAATTACAAAAGATTAACATGGATAAGGAGAAAGCCTCCAATGCAATGATTATGTTTGTTGTACTCGGAGCAAGCGGTCTAACACTCATTCCTACAACCATCATGGCATATCGAGCCCAAATGGGAGCCGCCAACCCAGCAGATGTTTTTCTACCTATATTGATTGCTACATATATTGCCACCTTAGTAGGCTTATTATCCGTGTGCGTTGCACAACGCATCAAGTTACTGGACCCCATTGTACTAACCACACTTACCGTTATCACCGCACTCGTAGGATTGCTCATATGGGGAGCATCTTTATTGGACCCAAACACACTATCTGTTGTTTCTGCAGCGGTAGCAGCTATAATACTATTGTCTGTCATTTGTTGGTTTATAATACAGGCTTTGGCAAAACGAATCAATGTGTACGATGCGTTTATTGATGGTGCGAAAGACGGATTTAAAACAGCAGTAGGGATTATTCCATATATCATTGCTATTTTGGTGGCTGTAGGAATGTTTCGGGCATGCGGAGCAATGGATTTAGTAGAAAGAGGATTGGCATGGTGTTTCGATTTATGTAATCTCAACCCTGACATGGCAGGTGCTGTACCTACAGCATTGATAAAACCACTCAGTGGTAGTGGCGCAAGAGGACTTATGCTTGAAGCAATGAAAACACATGGTGCAGATAGTCTTGTTGGTAGATTATGCTGTGTATTACAGGGGACAACAGACACTACCTTTTATGTACTAGCTGTTTATTTTGGAAGCATTAATATAAAGCATACTCGACATGCTGTGGCCTGTTGCCTACTCGCTGATTTGGCAGGAGCTATCGCTGCTTTCGTAATTACCCCTATCTTTTTTGGATAAAACAACAATATATGATTACTTTTTTAACAGATGACATACAAAAACCTCACATAGATGAGTTACGCATATGCAGATGGATACGAGCCATAGCTGCTCATTATGGGTTTACAGTGGGAAACATAAACTATATCTTTTGCTCTGATAAACGCGAGCTGGAGGTGAACCAGAAATTTCTCGGACATAATTACTATACCGATGTCATTACTTTTGACTATTCTTCACAAACAACAATAAATGGCGACATATTCATTTCTATTGATATGGTAATGTTAAATGCCCAAATGTTAGGATGTCCGTTCGAAGATGAACTTAGAAGAATTATCATCCATGGCATACTACATCTTACAGGACAAGCAGATAAGACACCAGAAGCAAAAAAAGAGATGACTGCCAAAGAAGAACATGCTCTTTCTATATGGACTTCTTATTAAATAGGCAACACATTAATATTTTTTGTGTCAGATGTTTCATTTATTTGGAACATCTGATTTTTTTGTACTTTTGCAATATTCACCATCCGTAATGACAAGATCTACAACCTACTCGGTCATTGCATAGAATCATTCTTATTGGATTATATTGGCTGCCCCGTGATGGTGTAGGCTTTATCACCACGCAAGATGATAATCTGTCCATCTCGCAGAACTTTTGTACATTTAACACCTGTTTCCACTTCTTCCACATTCGTGAATATCTCCTCTCCCAAGTGCAAACCCACCAATATAGGTTCGTGGTCTGCATAGCGATACATCGTTGTATTGCCCTTGCTATACTCATATGATGTAGGAGTATCTGCATTCATATGATAAGAAACGGCCTTGGTTACTTGCGATTCCATAGATGGAGAACAATATGCATGATCTAAATAACCCACCAATTTATCATAGACATAACTATAGCCATCTGGATCATACTTCATCAGCAAATCTACATATCCTTCACCTTCAGTCAGTAATAGATTAGATGCCTCCATGGTATAAGCATTCAGATCTCCCATTACTAACACATCTGGGTCTATAGCCTCAGCTAACGATAATTTGGATATTAGTCTTTGCATATTCGTCTGACGCGTGCCATCTGTATTGTCTGTTCCTGTTTTGGCTTTAAAATGATTAACCGACACATTAAATCGTTCACCTGTTGCTAAATGTTCAAAGCATTGTATAGCCTCGCGATAGCGATACACACCAGATGTATAAGGCATTATATAACTGTCGTACGGAGTTACCTTATCCTTTCTATAAATATAGCACACCATGACTGC
>JAZNQB010000095.1:0-6598 GCA_045589995.1 Paludibacteraceae bacterium | reverse complement strand
GACCGCTTGGCCTCCGACTTATCCAATATGACGGAAATATAGATATTGATACGATGGCATTGCATAACGGTCTTCAAACGTTGGTCGGCTATTGGAACGATAATCCGCTTACGGCTCCTGTGTTCAACTCGCACATTACATTGGATACAACGGATTTCTCTGCCGGAGCGGAACTGACAGATGTGTGCGGGAATTACAAGTGGAAGGATGTTCTTGTTGATGTGTTCTCAACCGTATATGATACCGTCCGTGTGTATGGCATTATTCCTGATACGATCACATCTGTAATTAGAATGTCTGTTCCGTATAGTACGGTAAAATACGACTCCGTGGCTGTTCATATAACAGAATGCTCCCCCATATTGGCTCCGCTTGGTTTGTTCAACCATCTCAGCCCTGCGGATAGTGCTGTCTTTGACAATACCGATCTGACATTGAATTGGAACTTTATGGAGGATGCATTATTTAGTGTATATCTTTGGGATGCTGATGAAGAACCACCTTATGAACCGGTAGCGGAATACACAAGCGAAATCCGGTATAAACCTACGAATCTGCAATTCGGTCATACTTATCATTGGTTTGTACAGGCGCAGAGTTGCGAAGATCGGATAGTCAGTGATACTTTAACTTTTACTATTCGCGAACTGCCGGATTTGCACATTACTTCATTGGATTTGTCAGATGCGGAAGCGGAACAACCGATAACTGTCACATGGAAGGTGCGTAATGACGGACCGGGAGCTACTGGACAACAACGCTGGATGGATTATATCTGGTTGGTCAACGATGCTTGGTTCGGAACGACCTCTACGATTGACGGATTGTATCTGCCGAAACTGTTGACACAAGTGGATAATGTCAAATCCCTTGAGAGTGGAGAACAATATGAGAACTCGGTCACTGTCAGACTGCCTGATCATGTCTATGGTGATATATACATCATCGTTTCTACGGATATGTACAGGGTGACGGATATTGAATGGGATTCCATGGGAGGAGTTGTTCCCAATCCGTATAATCCGCAGGAAACAGGATGGCTGTATGCAAATACCGATGCCGCAGATAACAAGATTTACGAACAGGGCGAAACACCGACACATAGTGATAACTTCTTCTTTAAACAGCTGCATCTGGACATACCGCCGTATGTGGATTTGCAAGTGTCATCTGTCACAGCAGAGGCTGTACCTCTTGATCCCCCGTATATAACCGGTTATGGGAAGGTGGCACTCACGTGTAAAGCTAATAAGAAATATTTGGTAGATGCGCAATCTTCAGCAGGAGACTCTCCTTCATATGCAAATACCCATAAAGCAAAAGAGGCAATTGACACCGTGAAACTGTATAATCCTTCTCCTGTCACATACTCCGGTGCTGCATTTAACTTGGATTTCTATTGTGGTAAAGAGGTGGCGGTTAATGCGTATATTGTCAATAGAGGCACGAAAAAACTGGATACATGCGGATGGAACAATGCGGTGCATATATCGCATACACCAACTTTGGATGCTTCTGCATGGCATATAAAATCGGAATATGTGAGCATAGATAGCCTTATGCCGGGCGATTCAATACCTGTCAAAATCAGTTTTGAAATGCCCTACGGATGGTATGGAGACACATATTTCCATGTTCAAGCGGATATAAATGACAATGTACAGGAGTTTGCCAATACTGCAAATAACTTTGGAGTAAGCGATGCTGTTAATGTAAAACTGACACCTTATGCCGACTTTGAACCCGAAAACTTACAAATTTCGGCAAATGGAACGACTACATCATTGGTGGCTGGGCAAAAATTCAATTTGTCTTGTGTAGTTAAGAACATCGGGAATGGTATTCCATATAGTGGTATGTGGAAAAATAGAGTTTATATTTCTGCATCTCCTGATGGAATAGATGCAAGCGAAGACAAACTGATAGAATGGAGTAGAAGCGGTAGATTTGAGAAGAACCGACGTGCAGAAGATAATGCGGTATTAGTAAATGCTGCATATTACATCCGTCTATCGGACTTTGAATATAAAGGAGATAACTATAATTGTAATTATGTTTTGACCACTCCGGATCTTCCTTCCGGAATATATTACATATATGTACAGGTGGACGCGGATAATGACGTGTTTGAGAACGAAGGAGAAAATAACAATATCTTACGTTCGGAACCTATACAGATTACAACGGCAGACCTCGCCATAGACAATTTCTCCATATCGCAGGACACACTTACCACCGGTGATGTAGTCGCACTTACCTACAAAGTGCGCAATGTGGGTGATATGCCTTTGCAGAACAGTAAACTGGTGGATGCGCTCTATGTCAAACAAGGAAATAACTCGCCTCTACAGATAGCGACAGTACAGAATACCGTTTCGCTGCCCGTTGGCGGAGAAAAGACACTTCGGGCAAATATCACCGTTCCGCGTAATCAGACTTTGGATGGCCCATTTAATATCTATATGGCGGTAAACGATGCGGATTCCATTATCGAAAGTGATAAAAACAATAATGTGTCATCAAACAAACAAGTGGTCTTCTCTTACTTGGAGAACGGAAGTGAGCAAACCATCAATGGGATGGCACTAAAGGCGAAAAATCTGTCTCTTGAACAAACCAACTATAATCTCGGTGATACCGTCACCCTTTCTGCCATTATCACCAACATAGGTACTAAAACGATTCAGATGGATGTTACGAAAGAAATTTGTCTCATGGAAGGCTACAATGCATATTACACCAATAGTGCCTCCACTCCCTTGAATGTCCTTTCGTGCGCTGGTTCAACAGCAGGATTAGCTCCGCACCAATCCGTAGAAATCACCATGACGGCTTTGTTACCGGAAGACATCAGAGGTGGAGATTATAGAATATTCTTCGTCGCCGATCGTATGAATGCTATTAAAGCACGCAGTACAACTCATTCGGTAACATCATCTCTGTTGTTCATCAACGGCAACATGCCAGATATTGTGGTATCCGACATCCAATGCCCCGATACTATCTACACATCCGTAGAAGATACAATGTCATTTGTTATTGGCAATAACGGCACATGGATGTCTTCTCCTTTCACGGCATTCCTATATCTGTCAAAAGAAGCGCAATTCGATAATACTGGCATCGAGTTGGCACGTGTGTCGATACCTGCATTGCAGATAGGCGAACAGACCACCATCCGTGTGCCGGTTACCCTTAATGACAGATATAGCGGTTCTTATTTCGTGATTGTGAAGCCAGATATGAGATTTACAAATCTGTCTGATGACAATAAAATGGCATCCAAATCTGTTTATGTGGCACTGTCACCATTACCGGATTTGCAGATAAGTAAACTGAATTTATCTTCTACGCTGATAGCCGGGGAGAAACTGCAAATATCTTATTCCATTGAGAATAAAGGTGCTGCGGCTACCCGTACGGCTAAGTGGGCGGACGATTTCTATATTTGTTCAACATCCGCATTCGATGTAGATAAAGCTGTCAAACTGGGTAGCCGTACGCATATCGGAGTATTAGAGCCGGATAGCAGTTATACCTGTACGGTGGAATATACCATTCCGCAATCGCTGCAAGGCAATTATATGTTCTTCATCCGTACCGATGCAGCGGATGCGATAGTCGAGTCAGACGAACAGAACAACATCATTTCACAACCGGTATATATCAACAATGGCAATGACCGACCGGCAGACCTTCTTATTAGTACAATCAGCGTACCGGCTAATATTACCGCAGGTCAGCCCCTCACGTTCTCCTATACGGTTGCCAATCGTGGGGAATATCCTGCCTCAGGTATGTTGCGTGATGTGTTCTATCTTTCCGAAAACAGTCAACTGGACGCATCCGACCAGATGATAGGAGTAGCCTCCGGTATGGTAAGTCTCACAGCCGGAGAAGAAGCCGTTCGGACTGCTACAGGTATTATCGGCAATGTAACGGAAGGCTCATATTACTTGATTATCACAACCAATTCCACGCATGGTATTGCTGAACGCGACTACGAGAACAACACCTCTGTAAGCAGTACACCGGTAACAATTCAATTTGCAGAACTACCGATGGAATCCGAATTGTCTTTCACCAATACGGCTTACTATAAACTGGAAGTGTCCTCGGCACAAGAGAACAAGACCATCGCTATTGACTTGAAACATCCGGCGACCAGAACGGCAAGCGTTTGTGTGTCGTACGACAAAGTACCGTCCATATCCAAATACGATTATATCAGCGTGAATCTGGATAATGCAAGCCAGCAACTGATTCTGCCTCACGTCAAGTCGGGTACCTATTATATCTTTGCCCAAGATCATGCGACGATGTCCCAGTCTGTCGGCAATGAGTTCAGTCTGGAGGGAATGAGTGCTGTCAATGCGGCAGAAATGACCATCTCTGCCAAAGAGATACCCTTCGGAGCATCATCGCTCACTATAAGTGAAGGTGGAGAAGGCGGTTGGATAACGACAGGTATCAACGGTGCATTGTTTGAAAGTATTATGGATTTCCGTCTGGCACAAAGCACTCGCATGATGCCAGCCGAAGTTGTGACTTGGGATGGTGCGACTCAATCAATGGTTACCTTTAATCTCAATGATGCTGCATTGGGTGAGTATGACGTGGTATCGGAACTGCCTGACGGAACAACCGGCACCTTGGAAAAAGCCTTCCGCGTGGTGGAAGGAAAAGAAGTGGGTGTCAGCGTCAAACTGGATGTGCCCGGTACATTTCGACCGAATACGGCTATCCCGTTCTCGTTCTATTATGCCAACGGAGGAACAATCGATGATGCCATTTCGGAATTCCTGATAGTGATAGAAAACGGTTGGTTGAGTTTCGATGCCAAAGGGCTGGAAGAACACGTCACGGAACTGCACTACCGTCCGCACGGTGAAACAAACGCACGCGGCTACGTTTCCATCCCTCCGGGCGAGCAGAAGATAGTCAATGCGTATTATCAGGGAACAGATAGAACATGTACCATATCTATTTATATATTGAAATAATATAGTATGAAACACACATATATTATCTTCCGGCTGTGTGCCGTCGTTATCATCGCTTGCACATCTTCAACGCAGGCTCAAAACATCATCCGTCCGAAGATAACCGGACCGAATGGTTTGTATGTCAATAGTTACAACGGCGTGTTGTTCTTCGAACGCACGGATTTGGCTACACGTAACTCAATGATGCCGATGGAACTGAATTTCTATTACAACAGCTCGGCTTGTCAGACCAACGTCGGTTTCGGACTCGGTTTCTCAATAGGCTTCAGCATGAGTCTGGAGGTGGATACGGTAGGAGGTGTGACTGTTCTCAGCGGAGATGGTCGCCCCGATTACTATACACGCTATGGTGTGGAATACCAGGCTCCTGTCGGAGTGTTCTCTACGCTTACGCAACCCGAAGAAGACCAATATCTATTAGTGGAGAAAACAGGAGAACGGTATGAGTTCTATGATACGCTGTATCACCATATTACGGCGATGGAAGATAGGTTTGGTAACCGGACGGAATATACCTATACGGATAGTCTGTTGACACAAATTCTTGATGCCGCAGGACATAGAATAACACTGACCTATACCAATGGCATGCTTGTCAAAGCCGAAGCTTCTTTTACGCAAGGAGCATATCAGTATGCCTACGATGAACAGAAACGTTTGCGTACCATTACAGCCCCCGATGGCGCTGTGACGCAATACGGTTATGACAAACGCAACCAGTTGTGTCGTATTACAGACCCGATGGGAAATATCACATCGATTGTATATAACAACAGCAATATGGTCAGCCGGCTTAAAACAGCGGTTAGCGACAAGTCCATCCGTTACGAGAAGGACAAGACCGTCTTTATTGACTATACGCAACCCAAGAACCAGTATTCCTACTATCTGTGGGATGATAAAGGACGTGTCATAGAGAAGACGGGGCTTTGCTGTGGCATGCAGTCGCGCTTGGAATATGACGAAGATGATAATGTCATTGCACGCACCGATGCCAACGGTAATACCACACGCTATACCTATGATGACCGCGGAAACATGCTTTCTGCAACGGATCCGCTTGGACATACCGAACAATATACCTACACTACGAACTTTAATCTGCCGGCAACCTACACAGACAAGAACGGCAACACATATCGTTTCTCATACGATAATCATGGCTCTATGACCCGCATTAACGGTCCCCTCGGATTAAGCACTACCTTTGAATATGATAGTCATGGTTGGCAGACATCCGCCACAGATGCCATGGGAAACCAAACCACGATTACTTATAATGAGGATGGAACAACGGCTTCTGTGACGGACGCCAAAGGAAACACGGTTCGCTTCGAATATGACCAATATGGCAATATCACATCATATACCGATGCGCTCAGTCATAAAACACGATATGCCTATGATCAGATGAACCGTCTTACCGTGCAGACGGATGCGCTTGGAAATACTACATCTGTCAGTTTTGACAAATCAGGTCGTGTCGTGCGTGTGCGCAATGCCCAAAACCGGATAACTGCCTTTACCTATGATGCGCTTGGACATGTGCTGACCCAGACAAATCCTGCTGGCGGTACTTTTACCTATACCTA
>JAZNQB010000094.1:0-3193 GCA_045589995.1 Paludibacteraceae bacterium | reverse complement strand
TTACGCTTGATTTTGCCCGTTCCGGTAAGAGCGAATCTTTTTTTAGCACCGGAATTAGTCTTTACCTTTGGCATTTTGTTAATAATTTAAATTGTTAATATTGATTTTAAGTCTCAGGCAGCCATTGGTGGCCCTACGACTGTAGTATGGTGTAGCGTGGTGTAGAATGGTATAGCATTGTCACCTCGCCATATATCCTCATTTATTTTTTAGGTGCGATATTCACAATCATGCGTTTGCCTTCCAATTTGGCCATGGCTTCCACTTTGCCATACTCCTCCAGGTCATTGGCAAAACGCGCTAGCAGCAACTCACCTTGGTCCTTGAACAAAATACTACGACCACGGAAGAATACATACGCCTTCACCTTGTTACCTTCTTTCAAAAACTCTTGCGCATGCTTCAACTTGAAGTTATAGTCATGCTCATCTGTCTGTGGTCCGAATCGAATCTCCTTGATCACAACCTTCGCAGAGTTAGCCTTAATCTCTTTCTCCTTGCGTTTCTTCTGATAGAGGAATTTCTGATAATCCAAAATACGGCACACGGGTGGTACAGCATTTGCTGAAATTTCAACCAAGTCCAAGTTCATGTCATCCGCCATGCGCATTGCTGCCTCATACGAATACACACCTTGCTCTACATTATCGCCAACAAGGCGAACTTCCTTCACGCCACGAATTGCATCATTGATGCGATTTGGCATTTCTTTTTCTACGCGGCCACGACGTTGTTGTGGGCCTTTTTGTGGATTTGCTATAGTTTTATCCTCCTAAATAAATTAATAAAAACGCGCTTCGAAAGCGGCGCGCGTACATGCGCTCGCAATTCGGGGTGCAAAGGTACTACATTTTTCGCAATCTACAAAATATTTTTTACAAAAAATAACATTTTCCTAAAATTTGTAATATACAATATATAAAATCTATAAATTTCATAGCATTTTTTTGGTTGAACGAAAAAAAAATAGTACTTTTGCAAACAAATTGTGCATACTATTTTATAAACTATTTTTTTAATACTTAACAGCAATGAAATTAAACAAAATTTTTGCAGCAATTATGCTGATGGTTACAGGTGCTTTTGCAGCTTGTAATCAGAATCCGCCAATTGATCCTAACCGCCCTGGACAAGGTGGAAACGGAGATGACACTACTCAAGTTACACCAGGTGCTCCAGACACTATCGGCTGGAATATTCCTGCTGGTGCTTTGACCGTTGCTCAAGCACGCGAGATTTGCGCAGGATTAACAACTGGCGACTCAACATCCACAGGAGAATACTATGTAATGGGCTGGGTTAAGAAAGTTAAAGAAGTTAGCACCCAATACGGAAACGCTACTTTCTACATTGAAGATGTAAAAGGTGCTAATTCACAAGATGACTTTGAAGCTTATCGTGTTAAAGGACCTAATAATGAAAAGCTTGCTAGTGACGGTGCCGTAGCAGTAGGAGACTTCGTTGTTTTGTATGGAAAAATCAAAAACTTCAAAGGTACTTTTGAAACTGCGAGCGGAGCATACATTTGGAAATCTACCAATGCTAATCTTAGCAGCACAGACCCTGGTACCAATCCAGGCACAAACCCTGGTGAGGTGACTGGTGAAGGTACATTAGAAAGTCCTTACACAACATCGGACGTAATTGCGTTAGGTAATAAAACCAAAGATGTATCAGGTGGTGTTTTCTATGTAAAAGGCTATATTGTTGGTCAAGTAAATGGTATGAATATGAACAATCTTGAATTGAATGAGCCTTGGGGAACTCAAGATGGAAAAACATACCAAACTAATATCGTTATTGCTGATTCTCAAACAGAGACAGATGCTACTAAAATGGTTCCTGTACAGTTGCCTTCAGGTGCTCTTCGCACTGGATTAAACTTGCCAGAAAATCCAAGTATGTATGGCAAAGAAATTATTATCTATGGTTCATTGGAAGGATATTTTAGCGCGGCTGGTATCAAGAATCCAACATACGCTGTGGTTGAGGGAAAAGAGTTTGGTACAAAACCAGCTGAAGTTACGGGTGAAGAATTACTCAATGAAACATTGCTCGCACAAGCAAGCTTTGATAAGTTTACAACCGTAAACGTATCGGGTGACCAAGTATGGACTTTCGATGCTAAATATGGCGCGAAGATGTCTGGTTTTGCTGACAATGCTACTCATCCAAACGAAGACTGGTTCATCACTCCTGCTTTGGATTTGTCTGGCAAGAGTGCTGCTACCCTTACCTTCAACCATGCATTTGGTCCTGCTGCTCAAGTGCCTAACACAGAGGCAACTAAAGCTCAATATACCATCTGGGTTTCTAACGACTTTGACAAAGACGTGAAAGCTGCTACTTGGACCGAGCTCAAGGGTATGGTATATGGTACCACCGGTTGGGGCTATGTTTCTTCTGGCGAGATCGCAATCCCTGCTGAGAATCTCAAAGCAAACTGCCGCATCGCATGGAAGTATGTTTGCAACGACGTTTCTGCTACTTGGGAAATCAAAGAGGTTATCGTGAAATAATTCACATCCCTATTCTATACAATAAGAGCGTGCCCACGGGACACGCTCTTATTTTTTATCAACGTACAAACCTATCAGTTTTTACCTTTCAGTTTTCCGTTTACACCTTACACAATCCCTTGCTCCAACATCGCTTGAGCCACTTTCATAAAGCCTGCGATATTAGCACCCTTCACATAGTCAATGGTGCCGTCGGCTTGTGTACCGAACTTCACGCATTGCTCGTGGATAGATTGCATGATTTGGTGTAGACGAGTATCCACCTCTTGTGCTGTCCAGCTCAAGTGCTCGCAGTTTTGTGTCATCTCAAGACCAGAAGTAGCTACACCACCGGCATTAACCGCCTTGCCAGGAGCAAAGAGTACGCCATTGTGTTGGAAGTAATGAATTGCGCCAGGTTGGCAACCCATGTTACTTACCTCGCAGCAGCACCAGCAGCCATTATCCTTCAATTCCTTAGCATCGTCTTCACTAAGTTCGTTTTGGAACGCACATGGAAGAGCAATATCACAAGGTACTGACCATGCTTTCTTGCCTGCAGTGAAGTGCGCTTGAGCGGGGAACTTGTCTGCCATATCTTGTACCTTATTGCGGTTAGAAGCACGCATAACGAGCATGTAGTCAATCATCTCAGCGGTAATACCCTCTGGGATTGCACATACGCCATCAGGACC
>JAZNQB010000093.1:0-1927 GCA_045589995.1 Paludibacteraceae bacterium | reverse complement strand
GGCACTCTGGTCAAACCGTAGGGTATAATGAATAATTAATAATGAATAATTAATATTTTAGCGATTAAGGATTTAACCGTAAATCGTCCTTAGAGTCCTTAAAGACCTTAGAGACCTTAAAGTCCTTATGGACCACTGACAACTGATTACTGAAAACTGACAACTAAAATACTACTATTATGGTAAACGACGAACTTGAACTCTACGAGACAGCAGCCGAAGAGCAAATGCAAAATGCTGTAACACACTTGGACGACACACTACAACACATCCGTGCAGGTAAAGCTAACCCACGCATCCTCGACCCTGTAAAGGTTGAGTACTATGGAATGATGTCGCCATTGAGCAGTTGTGCCACCATCACAACGCCAGACGCGCGTACTATCGCTATTCAACCATGGGAGAAAAAACTCATCAGTGAGATTGAACGAGCTATCATCAATTCAAATATCGGTCTCGCTCCTTCTAACAATGGTGAGGTGATTCGTCTTATTCTTCCTCCTCTTACCGAAGAGCGTCGCCGTGAGTTATGCAAGCAATGTAAGGCAGAGACTGAGAATGCCAAGATGTCTATCCGCAATGCACGACGCGACGCCATTGAGGAATTTAAGAAACTCGTGAAGAATGGATTGAGCGAAGATATTCAAAAGGACGCAGAGGCAGACATTCAAAAAGTGCATGATAAATACATTGCTAAAGTAGAAGCACTCTACGCAGCAAAAGAGAAAGAAATCATGACCGTATAATGGTCTCATGCGTGGTTTAGTAATTAAATCAACGGGTAGCTCATACATCGTTCGGCTGTACGATGGTTCGGATGTGGAATGCCGTATAAAAGGTAATTTCCGCATCCGTGGCATCCGTAGTACCAATCCCGTAGCTGTAGGCGATTTCGTGGAAATCAAAATACAGGAAGATGGCACGCATTGGATTAGCGAGATAGAAGAGCGCCGTAATTATATCATCCGTCGCGCCACTAATCTCAGCAAGGAGAGCCATATACTCGCGGCTAATATCGACCAAGCGGCATTGATTGTTACGGTCAATCATCCTGTCACCTCCACCACTTTCATCGATCGTTTCTTGGCCACATGCGAAGCCTATCGCGTGCGCGCGCTCCTTATATTTAACAAGATAGACTTGCTTACTGATGATGAGTTGGCGCATCTGTCCGAACTACAAGCACTCTACGAATCTATTGGTTATCAAACGATTGCGCTCAGTGCCCTACACCTTACGCCTTACGCCTTACACCAAATTCTCAAAGGCCGAGTAACCTTACTGAGCGGTAATTCTGGTGTAGGCAAGAGTACCCTACTCAATGCGCTCTTTGGCAAAGAGATGACGCGTACGGGCAAGATATCCGATGCGCATGATAAGGGTATGCACACCACCACTTTCTCGGAGATGTATCCTCTCCCTACGGAGTGGGCTACCAGCGGTTGGCTCATTGATACGCCGGGTATTAAGGGTTTTGGTTCGGTGGATATGGAGAAAGAGGAGATAAGTCATTATTTCCCAGATATTTTCCGTGTGAGCAGTATGTGCCGTTTTGGTAACTGTTCTCATACGAATGAACCTGGCTGTGCTGTTCAGGAAGCGCTCGTCAAGGGCGAGATAGCCATCAGCCGCTACGAGTCCTACCTCTCCCTTCTCGGCGACTGCACAGAGAATAAATATAGATAGAATCACTCAATCACTACGGCGGTGCCAGAGATAGAAATCATTATCATGGTTCCACTCTGCCCTAATACTTCATAACCAAAACTAACTCCCACGATAGCATTTGCTCCCATTCTTTCTGCTCGTTCACACATTTCGCGTTCAGCGGTTTTTCGTCCGTCGAGCATTCCTGTCTCATAGGTGCTGGTACGTCCGCCGAAGAAGTCTCGGAAAGATGCGCCTATATCTTTGAGTGCGTTCATAC
>JAZNQB010000092.1:0-3677 GCA_045589995.1 Paludibacteraceae bacterium | reverse complement strand
GTCGTATCTGCTGACGCTTATTCTCCCAATAGCGCTTATCGCGGGCTATATCCTGCAAATGCTTATCATAATCGATATGTTCCTCACCTACTAAATCGGTTGCATACTGGATGATTGGTTCGCTCAGACCTATCTGCCGTGCTATCTCAACAGCGAAACTGCTTCCTGCCTGTCCAATAGATAACTGGAAGAGAGGACGCATCTCATGGCGGTCGTATAGCATAGCGCCATTCACCACTTTAGGCGTCTGTTCTGCAAAATGCTTCAGATTGGTATAGTGCGTAGTGACGATACCCAATGCCTCTTTCTCTACCAATTCACATAGTACTGCCTCTGCTATTGCGCCACCAATGAGCGGTTCGGTACCAGTCCCCATCTCATCTACTAAAAAGAGTGTGTGTGCGTCCGCATTGCGCACAAAATACTTCATATTACGCAAGTGGGACGAATAAGTAGATAACTCATCTTGGATAGACTGCTCATCGCCTATATCTATCATCAATTGGGAGAACAACCCTGCTCTACTCTGCTCTGCACATGGCACAAGCAGTCCACATTGCAGCATGTATTGCAAAAGTGCTACCGTCTTGAGGCATACGGATTTACCACCCGCGTTGGGACCGGAGATAACCAATACTCTATTCTCTTCCTTACGCAGACGGATAGTAAGAGGAACCACTTTCTTCCCTTGTGGCTCATAATGAAGCAATAATACAGGATGATAAGCTTGATACCACTCCAACATTGGTTCGTCCACTACCTCTGGATAGATGGCGTGTAATGCCTGTGCAAGCGACACTTTGGCGCGGAGAAAATCCACCTCCGCCAACATCTCTTGGCTACGCAGAATAAGGGGAACTTGTGGGCGGAGAGCCTCCGTTATTGTTTGTAATATACGAATACGCTCGCGGCGCTCTTCGCTCTCCAACTCGCGAATATGATTATTCGCTTCCACTACTTGTTGTGGTTCGATAAAAACCGTCTTACCTGTCGCAGACTCATCATGGACGATACCACCAATCTTGCGCTTATAGGCTGGTGAGACAGGGATCACTAATCGACCCTCACGCAGCGTAGGCGTCACATCGCCTTCTACAAAACCAGCGGCCTTCGCTTGGCGTAAGATAGATGCCAGTGTGCGTCCTACGCTTCCCTGCAGACTATTCAATTCACGGCGTATGCGAGCCAACTCAGGAGATGCGTTATCTGCCAAACGACCATACTTATCCAGCACATTATCTATCGTGCGAACCATTGTATGGAGAGACCCTTCTACATCCTCAAAAGCAGGGAGTGTGCGCAGCAGCGGATAGAGTTGCTCATCTAATTGCAAGAAGAAAATTTCCAACTCATACGCATACGATAAGGAGTGACGCAAGGCGTCCAACTCTGTCTCGTCTAAGAAGAGGCCCTCTACACGGATACGACTTATGGACTCGCGCATATCGTGTATATCTCCGCGTGGGAAAGAGAGAGAGGCATCGGATAACACCATGTACATCTGATGGGTCATCGCAAGCAGATGACTCACCGTCGTATAGTCTGTATGAAAACACATAGCATCCACGCGCTCGCGTCCCAAACCGGATGCACAGCGCGCACGCAAGTCTTCGCGGATCACCACGAAGTCAATCTTATTCTCTATGTTTGTGGGATAATTACTCACGGTCATCCTAATATTCTGCAATCTCTTATGACGGCTAATCCTACATATTCATTCAGTTTGCGCACCAACTCAAATCTGTTCTCGAATAACTGTGCTTTGAGTGCGGCGCTTGTCACGCGCACGATGAGCATGCCGTCTTTTACTTCCACACTGCGTGTCATGCGGGCAATCATCTCGCCCATCACTTGAGGCCACGCTTCTTCTATCTGCACTTCTGCAACGGACTGTTCTAATCCGCTCTCGCGCAGGAAACCAACCAAGGCATCGTCTATAGAGAGTGATTTATGCGTAGCCATATTATTCTTTCACTTTCGCCAGATAAATCTGCTGACGTGTTTTAAAAGTACGCAGCGAAGGCTCAAAGCCATTGAGTTTAAGAATCGTTTTTAGTTTCACACCCTCTCTCTGACTTATCTCCCATAGTGATTCACCGGGGTGTACCCATATGACTGCTTTCTCTTTAGGCGCATAACAGCGTTTAGGTGCCAGATATACTCTATCGCCCTCTTTTAGCACTCTTCCTAAAGCGTCATTATTTTTTCGCAAGCATCGCTCACGCACATTGAGTTGAAAGGCAATAGAGGCGTATGTGTCTCCTTTTTGGGCTGTTACATATCGCACACCATTGGCCCTTTTCCTTGGGTGATAGAGCAAGAACTGCTTCTTTTCTTCATAGGCAGAGAGTGGCTCTACATAAGGTTCTTCTGGCGCTGTATTCTTAATCTCTATCGCAGCTCTCTCCACTTTAACGGCTGTTTTCTTATCTGTAGCTTTTTCTATTTTGACGGGTTTCTGCTCTGTTATTTGCGGAGCACGCACGGAGGGTGCAGACAACGCACTCATATCGGCTGGCGACATGAGCGTGAGTGTATCTAAGCGATAGGTTTCGATTAGTTTGATCAACTTCTGGGGGTACATTGGGTCGGTGGCATAACCACATTGTTTGAGGCGATGTGCCCAACCCTCATAGTCCTCTATCGCTATTTCAAAACAAGTGGCATAACGCGAACGGCGCAAGAAGAGCGAGTGATCTTTGAACGACTCCATCGCATCGTAGTATTTGCGAAAACACTCATCCTTTGCATCATCGTCGTAGTAATACACGCCGCCAAACCAATCACTGGTACATTTGATACCGAAGTGGTTCTTAGCATTCACAGCCAACTCACTCTGACCTGCAGCAGACTCCAACAATCCCTGCGCCATCGTAATAGAGGCAGGTATCCCGTACTCAGCTTGCTGTTGAATAGCCACACCTTTCCATGTCTCTATGTAAGACAGATAGGTGGCATTCTGCTGCTGTGCCGTCACAGACAGCGAAAGCGCCAAAATAAAAAAACAATTGATTATTCTTTTCATACTAAAAAACCTTTGCGCTGCAAAGGTAACACTTATTTTTGATATATGCAAATAAATCGCCCCGAAGAGCGATTTTTTTTAGTAGTGAGCACGGCCATTAGCCGTAAGGGAATGATTATTCGTTTTTTCTCGTATTTGACATCGTCACCCTACACTTCGAACTATCACTTCACAAGACGCACAGATCGCCCATTGAAGGGATTGTTACAATATGTCGTGATTTGACTTGAATAAAAACGGAGTTCCCACACGCCAGAACCATCTGAAGTAGACGAGTAATAATAACCAAAATCACCCTTACCTTGTACACCTTCACCATTGTTAAAGCCCGCAGCTGGGAGGACGATTGAATTTCCATTAGGACCAGTAACCTTATGACCATTACCAATCCAAGTCCACTCGCATTCGTCTTTAAGTTCCTCTAATTGTTGCTTGGTTGGCAATTGATTTCCAAACATACTTACTGCTTCTTCATAGGTATAAAGTGCATATTCACCGCCTTCATTTGAATTTCGCCATAATGCACCACTTGGTAAGCCCAAATCCACATACTTTAATAATTCTGCTTGACGTTCGGCTTCTGCCTTACGCTCTTGCTGTTCTTTTATGATTGCAATAGTTGCGACAGCAATAACAACCGCCAAGACAACAC
>JAZNQB010000091.1:0-10169 GCA_045589995.1 Paludibacteraceae bacterium | reverse complement strand
CGGAAATCAAGGTGCGGACCTGTACTGGCACCTGTTGAGCCCACATAACCAATCACCTGTCCCTGACTCACGCGTTGTCCCACAGCTATTTTACCAAACTTACTCAGATGCAGATAAGCGGTGCTATAAGTACTATTATGGCGAATCTTAACCATGTTGCCTGCTTGCCCCTTGTATCGTTTCTCCACTACCGTACCGTCACCTATACTCACTACCGGTGTTCCTTTTGGTGCGGCATAATCAACTCCCGTATGCGGACGCACAATCTTATAAACAGGGTGCTTGCGCGCATAGGTGAAGTGAGATGAGATACGCTTGTAATTGAGCGGGGCTTTTAGGAATGCCTTGCGCAGACTCTTTCCTTCTTCATCAAAATACCCGCGGCAGATAAGTTCATTCTTCGCTGTATCCTGCCAATCCACCCAATACGCTTCTTGCCATTTACCGCCATGGTAGAAATGGCATGCATATATCTGCCCTATTCCTACGCGCGTGCTATCCACATATAGCTCGTCGTAATGTACGCGAATGGAGTCGCCTTGTTGTAATGCAAAGAAATCTATTGTCCATGCGTATATCTCACTCGACTCTAATGCCAATTCCACGGGCAAGTTCTTATTCACCATTGCATTCCATAGACTGGACTCAATCACAGCCTCAGCTGTGCACTCTTTCACTTCCAATGGTTTCTCCCAATGCTCTACACCTATAGAGTCTCCTAATTCTAAACGCACGGCATGGCGCACATCGGGCAAGTATATCCAGTATTGCAATCGCTCACAGTTCAATGTATCCGTTGTGCATGTATCGCGGTAGAATGCAAGGTATTTCTTACCGGCGCGCATCTGACGCACATCAAACTGCCCTGGTGTGAGCAATCCCACTTTATTGATTTGCGCATGGGTAGCGCCCAAGTGATTGAGTATAGCCCCCAATGTCTGCCCTTCGGCTACTATGCCGGTATCCACGCGGAAGGAGTCAATTGGCAGTCCATACTCATAGCGCACAGGTTTTTTCTGCTCGCAATTATCTGCTCCTGATCCTTCACCTTTGGATTGACAACTCGCCACCAATACCAAGACACACAATATGTATAGGTATTTTTTCATTTTTTACTATATATATAGAATTCAGAATTCTATTATTTATTCACTTGTGGGTATTTGCGCACCCAACTGCTGAGTTTGAGTTTTACTACACCCAGTAGTGCTTCGGAGAAGATACCTCCGCTCATCTTGCTTGTACCCAATACACGATTGATAAAGACTATTGGCACTTCGATTATCTTCGCACCGCATTTATGGGCGGTGAATTTCATCTCTATCTGGAATGCATATCCTTTGAAGCGGATTTTATCCAATTCGATGGTCTCAAGCAGTTCACGCTTATAGCACACAAAACCGGCAGTGGTGTCATGTATATTCACACCGAGCACAAAGCGCACATATTTGCTTGCGAAATAGCTCATCAGTACGCGCCCCATGGGCCAATTCACCACATTTACACCCGTCACATAACGGCTACCTATGGACAAGTCTGCACCGCTATTAGCACAAGCGTCATATAGCTTGAGCAGGTCTTGCGGATTATGACTAAAATCAGCATCCATCTCAAAAATATAATTGGCTTTGTGTTCTATCGCCCATTTGAATCCAGCTATATAAGCTGTGCCTAATCCCTGTTTGCCTGAGCGTTCCACCAAGTGTACATGTCCTGCGTAAGGTCCTGCCATCAAATCTTTTACAATCTCAGCCGTGCCGTCAGGCGAACCATCATCTATAACCAGCACATCAAAAGACAGCGGTAAATCCATTACTGCTGTGATGATTGCCTTGATATTCTCACTCTCGTTATAAGTAGGAATGATGACTAAGCGTTCCATAATGTATGATGTTTAATAATAGTACTTGGTAAATGGTAGTTGTTTCTTATTCTTTTGCGCTTAACTCATATACCGGTCCTGCGGTAGTGCGCTCCAGTGTCTCCACGAAGATGTCTCTACCGGGCACAATGTTTATTTTCTCCAAATGGGCACACACGGTGTCATACGCCACCAGCGGGTCATTATTCTCTAAAGAGAGGTGACACAACCACACATGTCGCAGCCCTTTGTGGTAGTTACGCGCGAGGAGTTGTCCGCAGGTGTCGTTACTCTGATGACCTCGAGGACTAAGGATGCGTTGCTTGAGATAAGTGGGATAAGGACCATTGAGCAGCAGATGTTCGTCATGGTTAGCCTCTATCACCAAGTGATTGGCTGTGCTGATATAATGCTCCATCTCTTCGTTCACACTTCCGCAATCAGTCATAATCACAAAGCGCTGCCCTGCGTAATCAATAGCATAACCCAAACAGTCGGTGGAGTCGTGGTCTATACCAAAGGTATTGATCTTAAAGCCAAAGAGCTCCCACTCCTGTCCTTTCTCGAAATATTTTCTACTGGTACGCAGTTTCTCACGCACGCCATAGTTACGGTCTATACCCTCATGAATGAGGGTTGTGGCATATATAGGCAAGTGAACTCTTTCTCCCAGTGTACCCACCGCTCGTATATGGTCTGCATGGTCATGTGTGACAAGCACGCCCACTATGTTTCTGAAATCCAACCCCATCTCGCGCAAGCAACGCTGTATTTGGCGTGCCGACACGCCTGCATCAATCAGCAGGCCGTATTGGCGCGTACCCAAGTAGTAGCAGTTACCACTACTACCGCTTGCTAAGCATCGAAATATAAGTCCGTTCTCCTCCATTATAGTAATTTGGCTGCAAATTTACTACTTTTTTTTGACATATACAAGAAAAAACCGCATTTCAGCGACTTTTTCCTATTGTTTAGATCTCCGCGCACTTGCGTGCTAAGAAAGCTGCTTCCTCTGCATTGAGCAGCGGCGCCACCTCTGCATACACACGGGCGTGGTAGGCATTGAGCCATTCTATCTCCGCTGCCGTCATGAGGCTCATGTCAATGAGTGAGGTATCGTAGAAGCAGAGCGTGAGCGTCTCAAACCCATACCATTCATCTTCGGTAGTAGCTGCTTCTGTGCGTTCCACAGGCACTACTGTAATCAGGTTCTCCGTACGAATACCCCATTGACCTGTGCGGTATATTCCCGGCTCATCAGAGATGATATGTCCTATCTCTAATGGCGTAGGGTTATTATCGGTGCGCACATTTTGTGGTCCTTCGTGACAACCCAAGAAATGACCTACTCCATGACCTGTACCGTGTCCGAAAGTGATACCTGCTTCCCACATGAACTGCTTAGCCAAGGCATCGAGTTGGTTGCCGCGTGTGCCTCGTGGGAAGCGTGCGCGAGCGAGCGCTATATGTCCTTTGAGCACATAGGTATAATCGCGTTTGGCTTGTGCAGGTTGCTCACCACCCAACCATACAGTACGCGTGATATCTGTGGTACCGTCTAAATACTGTCCGCCTGAGTCAAGTAGTAACATTCCTTCGGGTTTCACCACGGCGCAGTTGTCTGCGGTAGCGCTATAATGCACGATGGCTCCGTTGCCTAAATAACCTGCGATAGTACCGAAAGACTCTTCTACGAAGTTCTCTCCCATAAGGCGATATTCGTGCAGTTTCTCCATGAGCGTCCATTCGGTCTGTGTCTGTCCATTGGCAAAAGCCTCCTCTTCAAGCCACTTAAAGAAGCGTGTCAGCGCCACAGCATCTTGGCGCATAGCAATGCGCTCGCCCTCCAACTCCACTTCGTTCTTGCGCGCCTTGAGTACCACGATAGGCGATTGGATATTCACTCGTGCGCAATCATCATTGATAGCTTCAAAAAGGGCACGATTGACACGCGCACCATCGTAGAAGACAGTGGCTTTCAATCCACCAATATAGTCATACACAGCTTCGTAAGGCAATACATCTATATTGTTGAAGTCCAAGTAGTTCTGCGCTGGTGAGTCCACTTTATTAGCATCCACAAAAAGGGTACATTTATTTGGCTCTAACACCACAAAACTGATTACTACAGGATTGTACTCCACATCATTTCCGCGTATATTGAGCAGCCATGCTATCTCATCCAATGCGCTGGAAATGAGCGCCCACTCGCCATTCTTACATTTCGCATTGAGCACCTCGCGTACGCGTGCCAATTTGCTCTCTACTGTCTCTCCGGCAAAGTCTGCGCTGTATGGATAGAGCACATCTTGCGGAATGGCTGGTCTGCCTTCTTTCCATAATGGTGCAATGAGGTCAATCGACTGCACGCTGATACCTGCGTCTGCGAACTGTGCTTGCCATGCAGCGAAAGTATTCGCGCTGTACATCTTGGGGTTCATACCCACTGTGCCTTGTATATTGGCGCACAACCAGTCGATGACAGATGGGCAGTCGATATCCGACTCGCGCATGAGTTCGATTGTTGAACCTTCCAACTCTACGCCAGCTTGCAAGTAATAACGGCTGTCGGTCCATAGAAAGGCTTTATCCATTGTTATTACCACCGTTCCGCTCTCGCCTTGAAAGCCGGAGAGCCATTGCATCTCACACCAGTGCGAAGCCATATATTCGCTGGCGTGTGGGTCAGTACCCGGCACAATGTATGCCGCTAATTGATTGCGTTGCATCATCTCGCGCAACGCTGCTATTTTCTCTACTACTGTCATAGTTATATTATTTGTTGTGCAAAGATAGTATTTTTTTCTGGATTGTGCAAATTTAGCAGTATATTTTTCATTATTTTAGCACCCTACACCCACGCAGCGGGTTAGCGATTAGGGGATTAGCGATTAGCGGTACTTCATACATCGTCCTTAGAGTCCTTAAAGTCCCTAAGGACCCTAAAGACCTTATTGTTCTAACCTCCAACAGCCGCAAGGCGGTCTAACCTCTAACAGCGCAGCGGTCTATATTTATTGTTTTTGTTTCTCAATCATTCAACCACTAATTCCCACACGATTATCTTACATTCCGAGCAGCATCCTCCACCGTTCGCATCTCGTTCGCATCCTGAACGTCACATTAGGGTGCATGCAGGATACATGCAGGATTTTGGACTGTGAAACACGGTAGCACTACGATAGCATAACGGGACCATGTCCTAAGATGACTATAAGATGAAGCAAAGAAAAACACTACTGTCCACTAAAAAGAGTGTGCTATTTTATCTACTTGGGCTAGTGATACTAGAAAAATAGTACTCACTACTAAAAACAATCTTTTTGTTACATAATTCGTTTCAATAAAAAAACGAGGTTTGTACGAGGTTTTAACGAGGTTTTACCGCGACCACACCACGACCACACCGCGACCACACCGCGACCACACAGAAATGTAATAAACCAAAAACAGCAATCCGCGGCAGAGCCACGGATTGTTGTTTGTAATAAGTGAGTAGGTTACTTAACTTCCCCAAATGTCATCTCCTGGAGTTCCATCAATAACCATACTACCGCTTAAAATCACAGTAGCTGGCGCGATGCAAACAATTTCTGTTTGAGGTTGATTATATTTTTTCATATACTGATTAATGTTTAACGAGTTAATGAATTAGCGCCCCTTCTCCCCTCCTTTTAGGGAGGGGTTGGGGGTAGGCTTCTTTATTTTACTAATTTACCTTGTGCGTCGTACATCTTTTCACCACGGAGGATAAAGAGTTGACCATTGATAATCATTTTAGCAGGAACATTGTCACCTTGTACTTGGTCAACGCCTGTAGCAGTGTTTTGACCTGTTACACCCATTGATACGCGGCGTACGCCAGGAGCTGGAGCAGGCGCAGCGACAAGGCTCTCAAGTTCACCTGCTATGAAGTATGCACGATAAGCTTGCAAACCGCAGTTTACACCACACTTCTTAATCACATTATTAACAACCATGTAGTTACCTACAAGTACATTATCCACAGCAGGGTTAATTTGAGAGAATGTACCTTGCAAACTATTAGATTTGCCCGCCTCAACTGCACTCTCGCCAGTTTGCGACAATACAATCTTGTTTGATTCAGCCATGAAGATATAAGGTTTACCAGCTTCAAGTGTAGTCACCTCATCAAAGAATACTTTATCACCCTCTTTACCAGCAACCTCAAAGAATGTTGCACCAGTAAAGTTATCAGAAGCATATGGCAAGCAGATTGTACCATAGTTGCCAGGAGTTACATCGCGGGTGTAAACAATATCTCCAGTTGCATATACAGGAGCGGTAACGGTTGGCATATCCGAGTAGTTCTTATTGCCAGCATTGCCTGTACCAAAATTACGGAACCAATTATTTTCTGCATTGTACAAGAATGTGCGTGCGCCAATCAAGTAAGAATCTCCACTGATTGTCCACTCACAAGCAGTAGCAGCAAGTGTCAAATCAGTATCACCAGATTTGCCAGTCAAATATTTCCCATCATTATAGAAGGTTGCTTTACCATCAACTACTGCACGTTCCCACTCGATGAGTGCTTTGTCTGCCTCCTTTACATTATAAAGTTTGCCGTCAAAATAAGTAACAGGGAGTGGTGCGAGATGGCTTGTTTTATCAGTTACATATTGTGCCTTCATTGCATACCATTGACCTTCATATTGAGCAAGGATAACCACTTTTTCCTTAGTTGATTTAGGAGTAACAGTTACCTCAAACTCAACAGTCTTGCCCATGTACTCTGCAGCAGTTGCGATAGTTGCAGTGATAGTTGCTGTACCGACAGCGTTTGCTGTAATAGTATTACCAGAGAGAGAGATTGCATTGTCAGTATTCTCTTTGATTGTGTAAACTACAGCAGTCTCTGCAGCAGCAGGAGTGATAGTAGCAGCGATAGTTTTGTTTTCACCTACTTCCATTGTGATGTCTGCGATGGTGATAGTAGCAGCCTTAATGTGTTGTACAAGTTGGTTACCCTTGTTCAACTCATAAGTACTATTATAGTCAAGCAATTTACCCTTAACTACTACATAGTCGCCTTGTTGTACATCGTTTTTGCTTGTAAACTTCTCGCCATTGAGGTTCAAACCTAAGTAAACGGTCAACACATTACTTGTGTTTTCTCCATTATCTGAAATCTTGTATGTCATTTGTCCATCGGCAGTAGGATTGCTTGTTGGAGCAACTGCTACAAGACCTTTTACATATACTTCTTTGGTCAAATCGCTGCTTACATCTGCGATGAGTGCAAATGCTTGGTCAACGGTGTATGCAGTAGCCTCAGTATTTGAGATATCAGTTTTCTCGCCTTCGTAAGGAATACGCTCTACAAGGTAACAACCTTCTGCCAATTGGTAAGTAGTATTGTACTTGCTGAGTTTACCACAAGCAACCAATACATCACCTGGTACGATAATATCCTCTGTGAATTTAGTTTCTGCTGCTTGTAAGAAACGATAGAATTGGAAACCATTAGTGAGAGTAATAGTGTAGTTACCATATGTGCTGTTGAATGTCGCAGTTTTTACAGTACCTTTTACATATACATCTTGGTTGTCATAGCAGCCACCATCGTAAACTGCAATAGCTTCTGCCTCTGTGTAAGGAGCAGCTTGGCTGTTTGTAAGAGGAAGTTTAATCGTGTAGGTAGCAGAAACCACATCACTTTGAGAATCTGCGCTAATAGCAATAGCTTTGATAGTATATTCACCGCAGTCGTTAAGAGAAATAGCACCTGCATATTGTGTACCTGAAACTGTAGGATCAGTACCATCCAAAGTATAATAGATAGTACCCTCTGCAGCAGAAATAGTCACACTCTTGGCTTCGGTGTATTTACCCTCTGCAAGAGAGAAGGTTGGATTAGCCAATGCAGCGGCGCAAGTGGTTGAGTAGTTAGAATATGTCGCGCCACCTGTGTAAACAACTTCGATAGCAGTAAATCGTACTTGTCCTTTGTTTTCGGTTGCGTGGGTATCACCTACAGTGAATACAGCAGAGTTTCCACTAACTTCAACTGCCTCGTCAGAAGTCATCGCAACACCTTCGTGCAACAATGTACCATTATTTGCGATTGTAAATGTAAATTTAACAGATTTCAACTCGCCAGCAGTAGTAGATACTGTTACGGTAGCGTCTTCTGTTTGATAGATACGAACACCATCGTTGTAATACTTACCGCTATTTCCACCTTCTGAAATAACTGCTTTCAGATCGCTATTAATGTTAATTTCTTTTTGGTTTGTAGAAGAAGAACTTCCCCAACTATTGTCATTTGCGTAAGTTGCCATATCTACAGAAGCTGTCGCCTCACCACCTTCTACAGTAGCATATACAGCATAGAGAGTTTGAGAAGTAGATGCTAAGGTGTAAGAAGCACCTGGAGCGTATTCTGGCTCAGTAGCGCAGTTAGCGTCAGCACTCCAACCTACGAACTCTTTAACGCAGTCTGTATCAACTGTAGTAGGCAATGTAACCACATCGTCTTGTTTGTAGCCTGTAATATCTTCAGTTACTCCATTCTTGCTCAAAGTGAGAATAGCTGCAGGTTTCTCGTTAAGTTTGAAAGTTGCAGTAACAGTTACATCACTTGCAGGCATTGTAAATTCATTGTTTGTTACAGTTACAGTATTGCTGCTTGCGTCAGTTACGGTAAGAGCGTCAAGAACATAACCTGCATCTGGAGTTACAGTCAACGCGATAGTTGTACCTGCCTCAGCAGAAGTTGGGTTAGCAGTTACGGAACCATTGGTAGTAGCACTAATGTTTACATTGTATTTAGTACCTGCCTTGCGGTAGAGAGAGAGTGCAGCGCCAGTACTTGTACTATAGCAAGCCCAACGACTATTTTCTGCATTTTGACTATTGTATCGAAGATTGGCGTTAACTGCAGCTTCAGTATTTTTCTTGTTTACAAATTCATATGTATTAGTTCCTGAAGCAGACCATAGTGCTTTGTCATCAGATCCATCGTCTAGCAACGCTGCTTTATTCTTTACACCTGTACTGGCAGCGTATTTAGCTTTGTTTGCATTGTACAATGTCCAATATTCACCTGATTTTGCAATATGCCAAATTGTTGTAGCATCAGGATCTACGATTTCGTCATTTGAAATAGTTACAGGCAAAGAAGCCAAACGGTCAGAGTTAACTTCTGCTTTCAATGAATTTGTTGAAACAATCACATAATCACCTTCAACAAGAGCACCTGTATGGAGAGTAAAGGTACCAGTTGGAGCAGGTGCTGCAACCACATTCATTTTTACGGTAACTTTTGCGGTTTTACTATCAGCAGTAGAAGCAACAGTAAGAGTTTGTGAGTACTCACCGATAGTAGAAGCATCTGCAGAGATGGTGATTTTGTCACCAGTTGCAGAAATAGCACCAGTTGCTGTGAAAGGAGTAGATAAACCGCTATAAGAAACACTACCTGTTAAATTAGCAAAGTTAACAGCAACAGTTTTATCTTCAACTGTTGCATCTTGATATACTGTACCAAAGTCGATTTCAGTTGGATTTGCTGAGAGAGAAGGATCTGTAGAGCCGCCAGAAGATACTACATATGTAATTTTTATCTCAGTAGGACGTAATTGCACATTTTCGGCACTTGCCACATTGTGTATATGAATAGCAGATAGACCTTCGCTTGAAACAGAAGATACCACATGTGTACCACCAGACGATGTTGCCCACACTCGATTGACTTCGGCTGTATTATCTACTACTGCATTATTATTGATGACAGTGCCAGCAGTCATTGAATTACCAGTACGAGTACCAGTATATGTGATATCAATTTGTTTAATCTTATAGTCACCACTTGCCTCAAATGACAAAACATGTCCTTTATAAATACGAGGTGCATCAATATAATCACCTATTGCGGTACTTGAAGTACCCTTTGTTTGAGTAATAGTGATATTACCACTTGCAGCAGACCATGTAATATTGGTAGATTTCTCACCAGCTGATAAGTCTACCGTTTCCACCGTCTGTCCCCACGCATTACCGATGGAGAGGAAAAGGATTAGTAGTAAGGATAGGATTTTGCGCGAAGACACACGACCCTCACAGGGGGGGGTATTCGCACATAAGACACTTAAAGAGGAAATAAAGTGTTTCATAATGTTTTTTGTTTTGATTGTTAATTATTTAACCCGTTGGCGGAATTAAACCAGCGCATATTTGACTCTTCCAATGGGTTTATTGTTAATAAAGTTAATATATTGTAGGATAGTAAGTGCGCTGATTTTGCTGATAATACGAGCAAACAATCCTACTTGTTGTTTAGCAT
>JAZNQB010000090.1:0-5064 GCA_045589995.1 Paludibacteraceae bacterium | reverse complement strand
AAATACGGCTACTTATTAGCCATAGGACTGATGCTTTCTTCTGTAGCTATTATCATGGGCGTATTTAAATGGAAAAAATGGTTGTGATTTAATCCGTTGAAATCGAAACATTTAGCATAACTTATTAACATATTGTTTATAATTTCAAAATACATATGTTCATAATATATTTGCCATTACAGTTATCAATAGTCTTTACTTTTAATTAACTTCTTTTGGGTGCTATAATATATTGAACTTCAATCGATTTTAACGGTTATTTACATTATCAACAACTAATAATAACAAATAGATTTTTAAAAATAAACATATAATATTTTATATCTTTTTTTAGTCCCTTGTAGGCAGTAGTTATGGAAAAGGAACAATTAATGCAATCTATCCGCGAATTAGCCAAGCAGAAAAATGCAGTTATCTTCGCGCATTATTATACCAGACCAGAAATACAAGAAATAGCTGATTTCATCGGAGATAGTCTTGCGCTCTCACAACAGGCTACGCGCGTACATGCGGATATATTAGTAATGTGTGGCGTACATTTCATGGGAGAGACGATGAAAATACTTTGTCCTGATAAGAAAGTACTCATTCCTGATATGAAAGCTGGATGTTCATTAGCGGATAGTTGTGACCCTAAAGAATTAGCTGAATTCAGACAAGCACATCCTGATTATACTATTGTTAGTTATGTCAATACTTCGGCAGAAGTAAAAGCGCTTACAGATATAGTAGTAACGAGTAGTAATGCGAAAAAGATAATAGATCAACTGCCTATAGACGAAAAAATTCTTTTCGGTCCTGACCAAAATTTAGGAAGTTATATCAATTCAGTAACAGGGCGTAACATGGAGCTTTGGAATGGTTCTTGTCATGTACATAGCCGTTTTTCTGTTAAGGCATTATTAGAACTTAAAAAGCAATTCCCTGGAGTACCTGTTTTAGCGCATCCTGAGTGTAAACAGCAAATTTTGATTTTAAGCGATGTAATTGGTTCTACCAAGTATTTACTTGATTATGCAATTTCTTCGCCTGAGAAACGATTTATAGTGGCAACAGAGAGTGGTATTCTATTCGAGATGCAACGCGCATGTCCAGATAAAGAGTTTATTCCTGTTTCGCCTGAGATGACAGATGGTATAGGATGTAGTTGTAACGAGTGCGAGTATATGCGTATGAATACATTGGAGAATGTATATGCTTGTTTGCGCGATGAGCAACCTGAGATGATAGTAAATAAAGAAATAGCTGATAAAGCTATCTCTTCTATTCATAGAATGTTAGAGATGAGTTGATTAGTAATTAGGATCTTATAAATTTAAAAGAGTAGTTTGGGCTACTCTTTTTTTTAATGTGTGAACATAAAACCAAAATATAACCTTGGACCAGTAGGCATCACTAATTCATTCTTATGAAAAGCGAGCATCCAATCCAATCGGAAAGTGAGATGAATACGCTTTGTCATACAGTAATCAAAACCTACATATGGTGTAACATAAAAGAAACTATTCTTATGAAAAACACTATGTGTTTCTTCTATCCAATCTTCTTGATTACCTTCTAAAATATATAGTCCTTTAATTGTTCCGCCTCCTATTGTACCTCCAATATATGGCCAAATTTTTTCTAATCGCCAGCATGCGTCAGCTAATACACCTCCATACCCCATTCGCACATAACTACCCTTTTGTAAAATTTCATTACAGTCTGTCCATCCGCTATTCATATTTGATACTCCGCCCTCGAATCCTGTTCTGAGGTATTTCCATAAATGGACACGAATACTACCACCTAAACCCCATATAGCGCCTTGTGGACTACATAAGCGTCCATCTGTTGCGATAGGTGCATTCTTATCTTGACCAAATAAATAACCTGTATGAAGCATCATACCGCCTGAATAACCCTGAAAAACTTTCGTAGAGTCGTTTGAAGACACTTCTATGCAGGTTATTATGTATAATAATAAAACAACTATCTTCTTCATATATATCAATAATTAACATTCAATATAATAGGCAGGTGGTCAGAAAATCCATCTTGATAGTGCAATCCGATATAAGTTCTTTTGGGTTTAAGTCCAAGGTATTTATCATCGTTTTCCATAATCCATTCAGCATTATAAATAGCTGCAGATGAAATACTATCCACTGGTTTTGAACAGTAAAATTGGTCCAAGCAAGTCCATTGACCTTGGTGTTTATGCGTACCTTGGTTATCAGCCTGCAGCGTAATCATTTTATTTGTAAGTCCTTTTATATCTTGTGTAGGTGCGGTATTCATATCACCCATGACGATGATATGGGCGTTGGTGTTAGTACATAGTATAGAATCCACATTTTTTTGTAATACTTCTTTGGCTGCGATACGCTTCCATTCGCTCTCTGCTTTACCACCTAATTGGGAGGGTAGATGGCATATAAAAAGGTGCAATGTGTCTCTTTTATCCACTTGTGCGGAGACATATAGTATATCTCGCGTAGGAAAAGGCATTTGTATAGCCTTAGTGCGGATGGTGTCTATGCGTTCTTTTTTATATAATAATGCTACATCTATACCGCGTGGGTCAGGACTCTCGTAATGTACAAAATCGTATTCGTCTCGCCGCATTACTTGGCATAATCTCCGCAAGCATTCAGCGTTCTCAATCTCTTGTAGACCTATTATATCCACTCCACTCCATTGACCTATATTCGTAATCACTCGTGCAATATTTTCTATTTTTTTATTATATCGCGTGAATGACCATCTTCGTTCGCCTTCTAATGTCCACTCTGTATCGTTTTGCGCTTGTCCATTAATACTATCATTAGCTGGGTGAAATAAGTTCTCTGTATTATAACTCACCACTTTGATAGTTTTGGCATATATTATTCCGCCTATCAATATAATTATGATGAGTAGTAACTGCCGCATATTACATTGTGAATTATTTATCTAACATCACATCAGCATACTGATGGCTTTTTTTAGCGCAGCGATGAATATATCAATATCTTCTTTCTCGTTGTATAATCCGAATGAAACGCGTGCAGTACCGGGTACTCCTAACTCTTCAATCAAAGGTTGCGCACAGTGGTGACCAGTACGAATAGCAACTCTTTGCTGATCTAATAAAGTACCAATATCGAATGGATGAATAAGTTTGCCGTTTATATAAACATTAAAGCTCACAGCTCCTGCTTTGGGTTGGTTTGCTGCATAGATATGCACGCCTTCTATTTGTTTTAATTGTTCTTCGCAATAGGCAGTTATTTCCGCCTCGTGCGCCGCTATTGATGATATATCTATTGATTGAATATAATCAATGGCTTTACTCAAGGCGTAACTGCCCACATAATTGGGTGTTCCTGCTTCGAACTTATAAGGTAATTCATTATAGGTAGTACCACTCCATCGTACATGATTAATCATCTCTCCCCCACCCTGATATGGCGGTAGTTTATCGAGCCACTCTTTCTTCCCATATAGAACACCTATACCTGTAGGTCCGTACATTTTATGACCAGAGAATGCCAAGAAATCACAGTCTAACTTCTGCACATCTATAGGCATATGTGGGACGCTCTGTGCGCCATCTACCACTACTATAGCGCCATATTGGTGTGCTAATTGAATAATCTCTTTAATGGGATTTATAATACCTAACACATTGCTTACATGCGCAATACTCACTACTTTCGTTTTATTGCTTAAAAGGGCCTTAAACGCTTCTATATCGAGTGTTAGATTATCGCGCAGAGGTATATGGTGCAGTATAGCTTTCTTGCGCTCGCAAAGCATTTGCCAAGGCACTATATTTGAATGGTGTTCCAGTCCGGTCACAATGATTTCATCGTTCTCACCAATAAATGATTTTTGATTATCTTCTTTGTAGGGATTAGATTGTTCTCCCAAGCAGAAAGCGATTGTATTGATACTATCGGTAGTACCTTTGGTAAAAATGATTTCTTCGCTGCTCTTTGCGTGTATGAACTGTGCTATTTTCTCTCGTGCTTCTTCGTGGTGTTTAGTAGCCACTTGGCTAAGGTGGTGTACGCCTCGATGGATATTACTATTCCAGTGGTTATAAGCATCTACAATAGCATCTATCACCACTTGTGGTTTTTGACTTGTAGCTGCATTATCGAGGTACACAAGTGGTTGTTTGTGCACAATTTGTTTTAATATAGGAAAATCTGTTTTATTCATATCTAAGTATTTAATTAGTCCTTTATCCGAATGGTAAATGCTCAATGTCCTCTCACGAACTGCCCTTCGGGCTGATTGCTCACAAAGCAACAGTCGTCTTGTTGTTCCTCCTCAAATGCTTTTTGTTCTTGTTCTATATATTCCTCGTATGTCATAGTTCATTCTTTGTCAATTTCATCGTTATATATTTAGGCTTGTGTTTTTCTTATGTGAGTTTTTAGTGATTGGTGTTCCTGTCATGCTTCTCCGCATGTTTATATGCTGTTTTGGGAAATCCGCTTATTTTCGCATATTCGGGTAGATATAGTCCAACAATGCATCGAAGTTCGACTTAAAGGAGAAACTCTCGCGCAGCGTGGGGTAGTTCTCTTTGTCGAGGCAATACGGGTAGGCGTATTTGAGGAACTCCAGTCGTTTATCGTCGAAGGAGAACACCGTAGCCATCTGTGCCATGTCTGCTGTGCAGAAATAGCCGATGGTGACGCATAGTTTGGCTATCTCCAGTTTTTTGTCGTCGAACGATTGTCCGTTCAGTGCAGTCATCACTGCTTGCATCTGTTCGGGTGATGCGCACTCGTGATACCGTTGTTCCATCGGCGGACGGCGGTGTGAGTCGCCATGTCCGTGCCGGTCGTTATAATGTCCACGAGGACCTTGTGCTATTGCTCCCGTTGTCACTATCGCAACGGTCAAAAAGATACATAGTTTACGCATATTATTCGTTTTTATTTAAGATGATTAACGCGCCAATCACTCCCGGCACCCATCCGAGACAGGTGAGGAGAAAGACAATCAGTACCGAGCCGCATCCGCGGTCAATCACCGCCAGCGGCGGAAAGATAATAGCTAATAGAACTTGTAAACAGGACATAGTTT
>JAZNQB010000089.1:0-4821 GCA_045589995.1 Paludibacteraceae bacterium | reverse complement strand
GTACCATTTTTGCACTTATTTCTTCTGTCATCGCGGGTGATTCACGGGATATTCACGGGACATAGCCGCGTTATTCACCAATTATTATCTTGAAATAAAGAGGCGAATACTATCTGAGAAAAGGAACTTCTACACTATTGAAAATATAGATTTTTTACAAATATTAACCACAAAACCCGTACCAATTTATGTCTAACTTAAGCGAGGTGCCCTTGTGGCTAAGAACACAATCGGCGGCCTTTTGTTGTTAGATTAGCGTTGCCGTTTTTGAAGTGAACATAGTGAACGCTTTTTTGTGAAAGAACGGAGTGAATGAGTTTTTGTGAGGCGGATGATAAATATGACACGATAATGTAAAATTTATCTTTGTTTATCGCCGCTGGACAGCATAGTGAGGAATATAACAGGTATCGCTGCGCGGGTTTGAATAGTAGGGCGCGTGTTGAGCTCGCTCAAAAACGCGACATAATAGGCAAATACGCTCAAGGGCGCGTAGCCCGATATTCCAAACTATGATGGACGAGGGATTTATCTGGGTTTATTTACAATTACTATCATCCGCCGTCGTTTTTGATTACCATTAAAATGTTTTTTATATTTTTATTTTGTTTTCTTTATTTTTTTTCAAAATCAAACTACACCCTGCAAGGACAAGAAGTGAAGTGAGCGCTATTCAAAGCATAAGTAAGGTGCGAGGCGGGTGAGGTCTTCGGTGGAGAGTTGGGGGAGAGTAGATAGTTCGTCTATACTATGTAGTGTGATGCGTTTTCTGCGCAGTTCATAGATAGCTTTCGCTTGTGCGTATCGCAAATAAGGATGTCGCGCGAGAGTGTTGAGCGAGCAATGGTTGATAGGTATCTGTTTGACCTCATTGGGCAATACGAAGAAATGCGCTTGTAGGGTATCTACATGTAATGTGGCGAGAGTAGAGTCCGCTAATTGCGTCACAGAATAGAAACCACCTAATCGGTCTCTATAAGCGATAATCTGCCGGGCTGTGTAGCGCCCAATACCCCGTATGTATTGCAGTTCGGTGGTGTCGGCGGTATTGAGATTGAGAATAGTATCTTTCTTGATATGTTTGGGGAATCTCCAACCCACAGAGTCCCGCCATAACGAGTCAGCGAGGCGGAATGAGTCATAGCGTAATTGGCGTTCGGCTGACCATTGGATGAAGCGTAATGAGTCCACATGGCGAAACGAGTCATAGCGTTGCTCGCGTTCTGCCGCCCATTGGGCATAGCGGGCAGAATCGGCACGACGAAAAGAGTCTTTCTTATGCTCCCACCGCATCTGACGAATAGAGTCGTTATTAGTACTTGTCACATCGGGCATCTCTGGGAGTGGTTTTTGCGGCCATAAGGCTACAAAAAGCCACGCGCAGATAGCAATACTAAATAATATAGCAGCGCCGATATATTGCTCGCGATTAAGAGGAGAATAGTTCTTTTTCATACCTATTCGATAATAGATGATACTTGTCCGTCGCGCAGATGAGTGGTTATTCGGTCTCCTTGTTGTAAATCGCTGATACTACGGACTATACGGCCGTCTTTGGTGAGCAAACTATATCCCATTTGGTAGATGCGTTCGGGATTGCAAGCAGCTAAGCGTTGCGCTAATAAATCCACACGATGTCTGCGTATCATCACTTGTCTCTCTGCTGTGCGTTGGAGTGCAATAGTGAGTTGTTGGATGCGTTCTTTCTGCTCGTCCATGCGATGAATAAGCCATTCGGCAACAGCAGTGGGAGTCTTAAGCGCTTTGTGTGCCACCATGTCCAGTATGCTGATATCGCGCGTATGTCCTATACCGCTCAATATAGGTAGCGAGAACTGTGCGCAGACCGCACATAAGGTATAACGGTCAAAGCAGCTGAGGTCCGTAGTGGCACCTCCGCCTCGAATGATTGCTACTGCATCCCATGACTCGCTATCTGCTTCGATTGCCTCCAATGCTGCAATAATAGACCGCTCAGCTCCGTCCCCTTGCATGGTGGCGCCAAAAAGACCTATTTGGAATGGATAACCGCTATGCTCTAATTGGTGTTGGAAATCGCCAAAACCTGCGGCAGAAGCAGAGGATATAACAGCAATACGCTTGACCAATGTGGGCAGCGTGAGCATTTGCTGCATGTCAATAATACCTTCTTGCTCTAACTGCGCAATAGTCTGTGCCCGTTGACGAGCCATGTCTCCAATGGTGAAATGTGGGTCTATATTGACGATAGAGAGACTCAAACCATATACCGCATGGAACTGCACTTCTGCTTCTACCAGTATCTTCATACCTACTTGCAAAGACTGACCCGTCTCACTCTCGAAATAAGCCATAAGCAGTTCTTTAGTGCCTTGCCAACAAGTCGCACGCATCTTGGCTGCCATCAAAGACCTACCTGCTGTTCTCTTAAGCGTGGTAGAATCCTCGGACTCAATGAGTTCAAGGTATAAATGTCCACCTTTCTCGCTGATACTGCTTATCTCTGCTTGCACCCAGTAGGATGGTAATAAACTATCCGATAGCGCTTCTTCAATATGTGCGCACAACTGCGTTAATGTATAATGTGTATTCATACTGTAAATAATATACAAAATCCAATCATCGTACTCGCTACTCCTAATAACCACCATAGACTCTTGTGCATCGTGAGCCAACCCATTACGATAGCAGCGTAGAGTAGAAGCACCATCCATGCGTTAATATGCACTTGAGTAACACTCCCGGGCAACTGCTCAATCCAGCCAACAGAATGGTTCATGAGCCATGCCAAACCATAGGTGACATATCCCGTGAACTGACCAATGGCTGTGCCTCCAAAGAGAATAGTGACTAAACCAATAGGCACCAAAAGGGACGCTATAGGAAGTACAATCAAATTGGTAAGTAGGAAATAATTCGATACCTGACCAAATGTGTACATCGTGATAGGCATAGTACCTAATTGAGCAGCAATACTGACTATAATCGTACCCCAAATATATCTTATACACCATGTTTTCAACCCTTGCTTCTGAGAATGGAATGGTAGTATCTTTTCCATCCCTTTGGCGAAGATAACGATGGCTGTTGTGGCAGCAAAACTTAGTTGAAGACTGATAGACCAGAGGTCTAACGGTCTAACTAATAAGATGAGTACGGCGGCTGCGGCTATGGTGTTGATACTCAAACTATTGCGATAGAGCATTCTGCCAATTTCTACTAATGTAATCATCACTACACAACGCACCACAGAGGGCGTCATTCCAGTAATCCATGCATACCCCCACATGAAGACGATAATAATACTTCCCAATACACATCGTCCCCATCTATTCTCGTAGCGCGGGCGAAAGCGTTTACCTATTGTGAGCAGACCTAATAAAATAGTATATAAAATGCCTGTATGCAGTCCGCTGACAGCAAGTACATGTGCCGCGCCAGATGCCTGAAAATGTTGTCGCAGTGTAGGGTCTAAATCTTCTTTATATCCCAGTGTGAGGGCACCAGTAGTGGCTAACTCATCTCCACTCAATCCTGCTTGTTCTAAACGGCAATATAAGCGTTGTTGTAAAGGAATAGAATGGGTATCTGCTGCGTGGAGAGTATATCTGTAAACATATGCTGAACCAATAAAACCTTGCATGCGAAGATACTGACCATAGTCAAAACTGCCTATTTGCCCACCTCTGCGTAATCGTGTTTGCGCAATAATAGTATCTCCCGCTTGTGGAGTACTACGCGTAGAGTCGCACTGGATATATAAGAGCGCTTTTTGGTATAATGGTGTCCATTCGGTGGAGTCCCAGATGGCTAAAATATCTGCTTCGTACCGATAACACTTGGCAGTGTTTTTGGGTGCGCTTTGAAGAACAAAAGAGTAGGTGCGAAGGCTGTCTATTGTACTACATTCGCTCTGATAGAGAAGATTAACAGGCCACTGAAAATGCTTGCATATACATAAAGCAGCGATTACAACAACCAAGATGACTACCATCGGATATGCTTGTAATCGCTTCATGGTATAACCTTACGCTTTCATGGAACGGATAGCCTCCATCGGATCGGTCGCACCAAAGATAGCACTACCTGCTACCAACACATCGGCTCCAGCTGCGAAGATAGATGCGGCATTACTCGTATTCACACCACCATCTACTTCGATGAGTGTGCTTAATCCGCGTTTAGTAATCTCCTCTTTGATGAAGCGAATCTTATCCAAACTCTCAGGAATGAATTTCTGTCCACCAAAACCGGCAAAGACTGACATGATAAGCACCATATCCACTTTGTCTAAGTAGGGCACTAATCGCTCGGCTGGTATGTCTGGGTTGATAGTCAAACAAGTGCGTACTCCTTTGGCTTTAATGAGCTCCAAGATAGGAAGTGGGTCCTCTACAGCTTCTACATGAAAACCTACGGAATAGGCGCCCGCATCACAAAATCGCTCCACATATTTCTCAGGATGTACAATCATGAGATGCACATCTAATGGTTTGGTACAATGCTGTTTGAATGTTTTCATGAGCGGAAAACCAAACGATATATTCGGCACAAAGACTCCATCCATTACATCGATGTGCAACCAATCGGCATCCGATTGATTGATCATATTCAGGTCCTTGGCTAAATGGCCAAAATCAGCAGATAAGACAGAAGGAGCAATAAGTTTCATATCTGTGTGAATTAGTTATTACAAATTAGTTTATATCCCTTTCCGCGTGCAGCAATGATGGTATATCCTGCAGGAGTAATAAAATGCCGTAAGTGGTTAATATACACGCTTAAAGAGCGGGCAGTGAAGGCATTATCTTCTTTCCATATAGAAGTCAGAATATGGTGTTT
>JAZNQB010000088.1:0-1709 GCA_045589995.1 Paludibacteraceae bacterium | reverse complement strand
AGGCTCGTGTGAGTCGCTGCCCCGCAGCTCCTGTAACACTCCGCCTTACTCTACGCACTTAAATCAAAATATCGCTTCGCTAGCATTTTGATTTATAGTTTGATTTTTTATATCGGGAGAACTGCTAACGGAGTGATAGTTCGACCGAAGAGCGGAGGCATTAGGAGCCCGTCCATTTAGCAGAGCGGGACCATTGCGACTAATTGCCGAACGCGAAAGCCCAGGTGGCGGAATTGGTAGACGCGTTGGTCTCAAACACCAATGGGAAACCGTGCCGGTTCGATCCCGGCCCTGGGTACTAACTTTAAAGGTCAAGCGGGAGACTTAAACATCCGCTATCACTCAGAACGGGCTAAATGCCTGGAGAGAACTAAAAGGAGGTGTATGCAATGATTATCGTTCCTGTAAAAGAAGGCGAGAATATCGAGCGCGCAATTAAGAAATTCAAACGCAAATTCGATAAGACTGGTGTCGTGAAGGAGTTACGCCGTCGTCAGCAGTTCGACAAACCAAGTGAACTGAAGCGAATCAAAATGGCTCACGCTAAGTATGTGCAATCATTGCACGCTCACGACGATAAGTAATTATGATTACTACAAGGGTTCACTCATGTGAACCCTTTTTTATTACCACACCATTATTTATGTTTTCATCCCTCGATACATTCAGTAGAAGTGAGGCGCTCTTGGGTGCCGATACGATGAATCGTTTGCAATGTGCTCGCGTCCTCTTGATTGGCGTGGGCGGCGTGGGTTCGTGGTGCGCCGAAGCACTCATCCGCACAGGTATCACACATCTCACCATCATGGATGGAGATACTGTGCAAGCATCGAATATCAATAGGCAGTTACCCGCCACACAAAGCACTATTGGCTGTTCCAAAGTGGAAGTGCTGCGTGAGCGTTTGCTCTCTATCAACCCCGACGCGGAAATCATAGCGATACATGCCATGTATGATGCGTCTTTCTCCCTTTCGGGTTACGACTATATTATCGACGCCATTGATAGTGTGGCAGCCAAGACAGACCTTATTCTACGCGCTACGCGCATGCGTGGTGTGAAACTCTTCTGCTCTATGGGTGCCGCTTTGCGTTTTGACCCTACGCAGGTCACCACTGGCGAACTGATGACTATCAAAGGAGACGCGTTAGCAAAAGCTGTCCGCGCGCGTATGAAGCGCCTTGATACCAAACCCTACAAGAAAGTGCGATGTGTCTATTCGACGGAGAATGTACAGCCTCTTCCTTCTTCTCCCGAAGGAGAGGTCATCAAAGGTTCTATCATGCCTGTAACTGCCGTTTTCGGCTGCACTCTCGCCAGTATGGTGATAGATGATTGCAGAAGATAGCTATAACACAATGCTTATACTCGCAATTCGATTAATTATCACAAAAAGTATATTTTATTAGACTTTTATTTGCATATATCACAAAAAAACACTACCTTTGCGGCAAAAATATAAAGCATAACTTTATTGACTATTAAATCTATCAATTATGTTAACCGAAAACACAGAGCAGCCATCCTGTTTCTGCGCTTTAATTCGTGGCGCATTTTTATTATTTTTTACCCGTTGGCGGAATTAAACCAGCGCATATTTGACTCTTCCAATGGGTTTATTGTTAATAAAGTTAATATATTGTAGGATAGTAAGTGCGCTGATTTTGCTGATAATACGAGCAAACAATCCTACTTGTTGTTTAGCATAA
>JAZNQB010000087.1:0-4294 GCA_045589995.1 Paludibacteraceae bacterium | reverse complement strand
GCGTGTTGAGCTCGCTCAAAAACGCGACTTAATAGGCAAATACGCTCAAGGGCGCGTAGCCCGATAATTACCGATTATCAAACGACCAGTGTTTATCTGTGTTTATTTACGATTATACTACTACTTATTAATCACTAACTTAGCTGTTTGGCCGCCGATGGTGAGCATATATACCCCAGCACATGGCGCAGGCACAATCACTTCATCGGAAGTAGCAGCAGTGGTATAAATCATATGTCCTACTGCGTCAAAGACATAGATAGGTGTGCCTTGCTCTACTCCGCTGATAGCGATATTATTGCCTATGGCGTAAATGTTATAATCGGTTTGTGTATTGCCAATGCCTGTGCTTATCTGCGGTGCTTTGAAGCGTCCATTGAGCACAAAGCGTCCTTTGATGGTGCCGGCATCAGCACGGAAAGTGTAGTCATTCATGAGCAAGTCGGTGCGCGCGCCTGTCTCGTTATCTGCCAACCAGAGGTATTCGAGACGATTGAGGAACTTGTTCTCTCGCAGTGAGAAAGTCAGTTGCTGCGCTGCAGGACTATAGACAACAAGGTCTATTCCGTTTTCTAATAGACTATCTGCTACACCTGCGAATGCCATATCTCCGTACGCGTGCGTGCTATATACAATAGGACGCGAGGCTGTGAGGGACTGTTTAGCCATATCTATTCCTGTCTTGTAGGTCTGCTCGAAGCGTGTAGGATGTACAAAGAGACTTGTCTCATCGCCCTCTCCGTAGGCATCGAAGATATCGAGATGTACCCACTCTGTCTCTGTGAGCGCTTCTGCTGCCGATTGCTTACGCGGTGCAGCGGCTGCGAAAGTGAATTTTGTATCAAATGCGAGTGCGCCTGTTTGGCTTGCTTGGTATGCGAAAGGCACGGCTGGTTTGATCTGCTCTGGTTGTACTTGTATGTACGAATACGAGCCATCCAATTCCTGTTTCTGCCAAGAAACCTTAATACCTGTTGCATTGTCCTCATACTCTACTATATACACATCGGTGTATGGTGAGCATAGTATATTCCATCCCGCATGTGCTGCGCCTGCTGCTCCTGTAGCAGCAATCACCCCTACAGAAGTGGCGGCAGTAGGTAATGTAACTGGGAATAGGTACTCGCGGTAGTACTTGCTGCCCGAACGCAGTTCGTATCCTTTCGATGCTTCAATAGCCACATCCGAATAGGTTTTGCCATCTCCATTCACACCTATGTTATCCCAGTTAGCACCATCATCACCTGCTTCTGCACGGCGCGCTGTGTTATATTCGCGTAACTGCCATGCTGCACCATAAGGTGCTACTGTGGAAGCCACGGCTGCGCTGGTGCCATCTGAAAGCACCACACCAGCGGTGTTTGAGCCTGCAGGTATAGCAAAGAGGTGGAAGTCGGTATCTCGTGCTATACGGCTGTAATAAACTTGTCCTGCAATGGTGCCATTATTGGTCAGTATAGCTGCCTCAAAAGGTGTAGTGCGGAGTACAAGTTTTTTCACATCCAATGTGCCGTTCTCATTCACTTGGAGTGCTGCATCCGGTGCTACATAGATTTCCTTTGCCGAAGCGTCACCTACAGTTAGTGTTCCGCTCTTAACAAAGACGATGCTGTTTTCGTCAGTGCCGCTCAAGGTGGCGTCACTCGTATATACAAATGGCACTATATACATATTATAGCTGACCACAGTACCCTCTTTGTCTTTCACTTCAATAACTATTTCTGCATTCGGGTCTTTTTCGCCATAAGGAATAGTAAGCATACGATCTGCAGGTCTTTTATATTCAACATCATTGATGGTATATGGCCATCCGCTCAATGCAAAACTGGTGGCATTGATAGTGAGGCTCTTTTCGGTATTGTCTGCATCCACGATGTCTAATATTTGTATGAGGTATTTCTTTGTTTGGTTATATTGTGCAATATACATCTGATCACCTGCTACCTCTACAAAACCATTGCTGCTTGCTCCATACAGTCTCCATCCTGCAAACTCAAACAGATAAGCACTATTGTCCGGTTTATATGGGTCGTCTTTCAACGGAGCAACAGCTTCCAAATACGTTGCACGCGTTGGTGTACTACCATATGGCACTTCTGCCGTTCCCAATACCGACATGTCGTAATTCATGAATGTTACAGCGTACTTACGAGGAGTGGCATTATATTGTGCCACATAAGTTGCAGGACCGCTTACAGTAGCAAGTGTAGTGTTCCAACCGGTAAAGGTATAAACCTTGTCAACGGATGGAGATTTTTGAGGAACTGTATTGCCTGTTTTCTCGTTGTACTTAGTTTCAAACAGTGCTTGCAGTTCTGCACCCGTAGTACCGGCATCCACTAATCCCGCCCAGAGGTCGGAGTTGTCATCGTTCTTGAAGGTGATGGTGTATTGATACTTGGTGGTGTTGAAATAAGCCGTGTAGGTCATGTTGCTTGTCGCCCGCGGGAGGGTGGCGTTCTTGTCGTAGATATTGCCTTCCGCATCGCGCCAGCCAATCCAGTCGTATTTCTCGATGGCAGTTGGTGTCTTCTTGGGGTTGGTGCCGAAGAACTGCGGCGAGGTGTTGAAATTATACTCATCGCCATAGGTGCCGTTGGTTATCTTCGTGCCGTCTTCATTGAGCCAAGTAACGGTTATCTTCTTGGGTTTCCAATAAGAGGAGGTGTTGTCCCAGTAGTAGTATGTACCGAAGTTGTCAAAGTTCTCATTGTTGGCGACATAATAGGTTGTGCCGTCGATTACTTCGGGTGTTTTGTTCACATCCCACCATTTGCAACTTGCGGACGTGCTTGCCGCCTCGGTATTGACGAACATACGGGTACCGTCCTCGCTCGGGTAAGCGTGGTTGGCATTTACATCTCCTACTGCCACCCAATCGGATGGGTGTACATAGGTCTTGATGTCGCCTGTGGAACGGATGGTGAAACAGCCGTCCTCCGAAGCCTTGGTCCATTCATAGGTATCACTTGTCAGCGACTGCATATATACCCAAGTGTCGTCTGCGCTGGTGTTCTCGTTGGTCGGTTTAGAATATGTGCCGTCCTCATTCTTGAGCCATGCGGGATTAAGGGCTTTGCCGTCGTATTTAGGACCACCGGCTTTCCATTGATACAGTGTAGTAGAGCCTGTCGTTTCGCCTGTTGCAGCAGTTGCTGCCGGCAATGTTTCATTAAACTTCACTTTTCCGGCATTCTCCCGCGTAGAGTGGATATTGGCACCGCCTGCTGTGGTATATATTGCACCACTGACATTGAGCAGACCTTCTACCAACACCTCAGCATCCGGCATTTTAACAGATGTATTTTTACCGATAGTAGCAACACGAGGATTGACTTTCCATGAAGGTGAATAATAGGGGTTGAACCAATATCCGCCATAACTGAGCCAATTGTCTTGGTCGTAGAAGAACACGCGCTGACCGGATGGAATGGTCAGAGTACCTTCCTTCTTGATGGTCAGTTTAGAACCGGGGATGAAGCATACATGGTTGGTAATCTGTACCTCACCATCATTGGCAATTATATTGAAGTTACTGGTAATAGGCAATACATAGTCCGATGAAGTTACATCCATACTTCCCAACATCGGAAGATCCATTTTCAAACTAACACTTCCTAACTTGGCACCCGAGTTCAATGTCCAGTTGACATAGTCGGTTTCTGTGTCATATTCTTTGCGTACCCATGTATCTTCACCGGCGGTTGCGGGATCCATGAGGAACATGGCTCCGTTGGTGCCTATCATCTTAACAGCCTCTTTTGTAGGAACTTCAGCTTCGGCGATGTACTGCTTATACATATATGTACCACCATGTGCAAATCCTTGTGCTCCGGCACGATAGGTAATCGGACATTCGATATTTTGATAGTAATAGTGTGTAATTAGAAAGACACCTTTGTTATCCAATCCATTCGTATTTCCTTGAACTTCACTTTCTTCTGTGCCTCCACGCCAGTCGCCCATTTGGAAGTCCTCATAGACGGAAGAACCGTTTTTAGCGTTTATCTCGCCCTTACCGGTTACATAGCCCCACGCATACAAGGCTGAACCGCTTTCAAGGTCAATATGCGAACCTTCATTCAGGTACAGCCATCCGTACTTACCGCTAACAACACCGGTGCCACGAGTAGTAAGTCCTTGGTTTGACAGATAGGTTACAGCACTTGCCTCAATCTTACCATAAACAGACATATTAACGCCATTGGCAAAAGTCAGTTTGTATAATGGTGATGGTGCTTCATATTTCTCTACATTTTTATCAGGATATGTATATATCGGTGTTTCCCCATTG
>JAZNQB010000086.1:0-2125 GCA_045589995.1 Paludibacteraceae bacterium | reverse complement strand
ACCAGTAGCGTGCTCCGAACCACCCATGTAAAGGTCCACTTGTTTCCAGTAAGCGTTTACTTCTTTATCCACCAGTGCCTTGTCGTTATGGTTGTCCATATAACGGAGGTAGTAGGCTGATGAGCCTGCGAAACCAGGCATTGTGCACAACTCTAATGGGAAGATTGTTTGATTATCGATGAGCGTTTTATCCACTACTTGCTTATTTACCTCGTCCCATGCCCATTGGGTGGCGTTGCCTAATGGTGGTTCGCCGTTCTCGGTTGGCTTGAAGTCCGATACTTCCGGCAAGCAGAGTGGTAGGCACTCTTCGGGCAAGGTGTAAGGCATGTTATCTTTGTAGTAAATAGGGAAGGGTTCTCCCCAGTAACGCTGACGACTGAAGATCGCATCGCGCAAGCGGTAGTTAATTTTCACGCGACCAATGCCTGTATTGGTGATAAACTCTTTCATCGCCTGAATAGCGTCTTTCACTTCCATGCCATTGAGGAAACCAGAATTAATCATCTTGCCTTCCTTGGCATCGAAAGACTCTTCGCTCACATCAGCACCCTCAATGAGTGGTATGATAGGTAGGTTGAAATGGCGCGCGAATGCGTAATCGCGGCTATCGTGTGCAGGCACTGCCATGATGGCTCCTGTGCCGTAACCGGCGAGCACATAATCGGATATATAGATAGGTATCTCGCCTTGTGTGAGGGGGTTGATGGCATAGGAACCGGTGAAGACTCCCGTTACGCGTCTGTCGGCTATACGCTCTCGTTCGGTACGGTTCTTGCAGCGTTGAAGGTAAGCCTCCACTTCTTCGCGTTGCGCGTCAGTTATGACGCGTTGTACATATTCGCTTTCAGGTGCGAGTACCATGAAGGTCACACCATAGATTGTGTCCGCGCGGGTGGTGAAGATAGTAAACGGCGCGTCTTGCCCTTTGACGGTAAACTGCATCTCTGCTCCTTCCGAGCGACCTATCCAGTTGCGTTGTGTCTCTTTGAGACTATCGGTCCAATCAACGCGTTCCAATCCTTCAAGCAAGCGCCCAGCATACGCGCTCACACGCAAGCACCACTGACGCATCACGCGTTGCTCTACAGGGTAACCACCGCGAACAGATAAGCCTTCGCTCACCTCGTCGTTAGCTAATACAGTACCGAGTTTAGGGCACCAGTTGACTTTCGTGTCCGCGAGGTAAGCAATACGGTAATTCATCAATCGCTCTTGCTGTGCTTTCTCGCTCAGCGTAGCCCAAGTAGGATCGTTGGCTTCCCATTCGCTGATGAGCTGACTGATAGGTTGTGCTTTCTGCGTGCGAGGGTCAAAATAGGAATTGAACATCTGTATAAATGCCCATTGAGTCCAGTGGTAGTAAGAGGGATCGCAAGTGCGTATCTCTCTGTCCCAATCGTAGCAGAAACCTATTTTCTTGAGTTGCTCGATATATCGGTCAATGTTCTCGAAAGTCGTTTTCTCGGGGTGCGTACCTGTCTGAATGGCGTATTGCTCAGCGGGTAGTCCGTAGCTGTCAAATCCCATTGGGTGGAGCACATTAAATCCCTGTAGGCGCTTGTAACGCGCGTAAATATCGCTGGCTATGTATCCTAACGGGTGACCCACATGTAAGCCTGCTCCCGAAGGGTAGGGGAACATATCCAGTACATAGAAATGTGGTTTGTCTGATTGATTAGGTACATGGTATATGTTTTGTTCTGCCCATGCCTTTTGCCACTTGCTCTCAATGTTAGAAAAATTATATTCCATAGTAAAACAATTTTGCTTGCAAAATTACTACTTTTTTTTGAGATATGCAAGGAAATAGGTAAAAAAATCTTATTATTAAGATTTCAGCCACCTGTCAATGTTCTTTCAACATCGTTCCAAATAGCAGACCTTGCGCTGACCTTGCGCAGACCTTAGGGATCCCTTTCCTAATTGCCGATTATTAAGATTGTGGCAAATAAGGGCTACGACCGAGCGATGACCGAGCGACGAGCGGGAGATGACCGAGACACAACCGACTCGAAAATCGCCCTATTTTGACATGAAAAATGTACGATTATTAAGATTTCGGCATGGTATATCGTCGGTATCCTGTCGGTCTATCGTCGGGTATCTTTCTCGTAGGTGAGTC
>JAZNQB010000085.1:0-1844 GCA_045589995.1 Paludibacteraceae bacterium | reverse complement strand
AGATGTGGGATATCCTCATCGGTAAGATGGGCGGTAGTCTTGGCGAAGTGAGCGCATTGCTCCTGCTTGCTGGTGGTATCTTCCTTATTGCTACGCGTGTGATCACATGGCATATCCCAGTGAGCATCATGGCTACCGTGGCGTTGTTTGCTGCGGTAACTGGTTGGGCTGGAATGTTGCCAGAGAGCGTATGCACAGGCGAGTATGTAATGCTCAGCCTCTGCACCGGTGGTATGATGCTGGGTGCATGGTTCATGGCTACCGACTATGTGACTTCACCTATGAGCAATTTGGGAAAGATCATCTTCGGTGTGGGTATCGGTGTGATTGTGATGGTGATTCGTACTTGGGGTGCTTACCCAGAGGGTATGTCATTCGCTATCCTAATCATGAATGCATGTGCACCATTGTTGAACCTCATTCGTCCAAAGCGTTTTGGCGAGAAGAAAAAATAATTAGATCGGGCTAACGCCCTGTAGATCGGCGCAATGCGCCTGTAGGTGGTAGATCGCCCTTTGGGCTGTAGAATTGAGAACTACAACGAGCGCAGCGAGTGATCTACAGCGAGTGAAACGAGCGATCTACAACGAAGTGATCTACAGTGAAACGAACTAAAACAAGAATATTATGGCAAAATTACAAAGTTCATTTAAGAATATGTTGCTATCGCTGACGCTCATCGCGTTGGTGGCTGCGGCTGCATTGGCTGGCGTGTATATGCTGACCATGGCACCTATCGAGGCAGCCAAAGTGGCTAAGCAACAAAGCGCTATCATGCAAGTGCTCCCAGAGGTGGAAGGGATGACTATCGCTGAGGCAGAAGAGGTGAATGGTATCACTCTGCACAAAGCGTATGTAGGCGAAGAGTGGGTAGGTACTGCCGTTGAGGCAAGCACTGAAGGCAACATGAACATGCCTTTTGGTGGCACCTTCCGACTGATGGTAGGTTTTGATAATGTAGGTAATGTGGTCCGCTATGTGGTATTGGAGCAAGCCGAGACTCCTGGTCTGGGTGCGCTGATGAGCACATGGTTCTGCAATCCTGACAAACCAAAATCCAACATTCTTGGTAAGAATCCTGCTACTACCAACTTCAGTGTAAGCAAAGACGGTGGCGATGTGGATGCGATCACCGCATCAACTATCACCTCGCGCGCGTTCCTCGAAGTAGTAGTCAAAGCATACAACGGTATTGCACAACAACCAATGCCAATCGAGGCAGTGAGCGGTGCAACACAAGTGGAAGCACCTGCCGCACCTGTTGCAGAAGGCGCTTGCCCTTATGGTAACGACCCTGCTACATGCTCAGGTTGCAGGAGAAACATTGTCAAAAGAAAGGAGGCCAACAATGAAAAATAAAGCATTAAACACCGTTCTTAACGTTATCTTGCGCGAGAATCCTGTGTTTGCTCTCGTGCTGGGTATGTGTCCTACCTTGGCGACTACCACTTCTGCTATCAATGGTATGTCCATGGGACTCGCTACTACTTTCGTGCTTATCTGCTCGAATGTGGTGATTTCGCTCTTGAAGAGTTTGATTCCAGACAAAGTGCGTATCCCTGCGTTTATCGTGGTGATTGCTACTTTCGTGACCATGGTGCAACTCTTGATGCAAGCCTATCTGCCTGCTATCTATGAGGTACTTGGTTTGTTCATTCCGCTGATTGTGGTGAACTGTATCGTACTTGGTCGTGCAGAGGCCTTTGCTGCTAAGAATACCGTTGGCTTGTCTGCTTTGGACGGTCTGGGTATGGGTCTTGGTTTTACGCTGGCATTGACTTTGATTGGTGCAGTGCGTGAGTTGCTGGGTACAGGTTGTGTCTTCGGACTGAACCTCTACAGCG
>JAZNQB010000084.1:0-8344 GCA_045589995.1 Paludibacteraceae bacterium | reverse complement strand
GCTACGATCCGACTTTGTATTGCCCAACTCGGCTAAGCGCGCATAAATCGTTTCTTTGCGTTTGCTCAGTTCTTGTAACTTAATGTAATGAGATTGAATGTCGGCTATTTGCACCTCGTCCAAACTACCCGTTTTCTCTTTGCGATAACGGGCAATAAAAGGAATAGTTGCCCCCTCGTCCAATAGGCAAATAGTTGCTGCTACTTGCTTCTCGCTAATAGCAACTAACGAACTGATGATATGTGAAAAACTATTATTTACCATTACTTTCTGCGTATATATTCGGCAAAGGTATAGTCGTATGGATTTTTCTCGTCTTTCTCGTGTTTCTCCGCACTTACTAATTCCCATTCCTCTTCTTTTATCTCAGGGAAGAATGTGTCCGCATCGCTCCAACTATTATGAATATGTGTGATGTACAGTTTGTCTGCTAATGGCATCATCTGCTTATACACCATGCCGCCACCCATAACAAATGCTTCCTCGTTAGGGTCTATCTTACTGATTAGTTCATCTATGGAATAGGCCACATCCGCACCTTCATATGTTTTACCTTCTTTATCGGTCAATACGATATTTCTGCGATTAGGGAGTGGGTGCTTTGGTAAGGAATAGAAAGTGCGCTCACCCATTAGGACTGTTTGGCCAGATGTGATTTGCTTAAAATGCTGCAAGTCATTGGGTAAGTGGCATAATAAATCGCCTTTCTTACCAATAGCATAGTTTTCTGCGATAGCAACGATAATAGATAACATATATATCCAAATTATGATGTTATACACTCACCACACCAGCGATATGTGGATGTGGGTCGTAATTAGTTAATGTAAAATCCTCAAACTTAAAACCAAATATATCTTTCACATCGGGATTAATCAGCATTTGTGGCAATGCCTTTGGTTCACGCGATAATTGCAATTTCACTTGCTCAATATGGTTGGTGTAAATATGCGCATCACCCAATGTGTGTACAAAAGTACCGGGTTGTAATCCTGTCACTTGTGCCATCATCTGCAGCAAGAGAGCGTAACTGGCAATATTAAATGGTACGCCTAAGAATATATCTGCAGAACGCTGATATAATTGTAGGGATAGTTTACCATCTGCTACATAGAATTGGAATAGACTATGACAGGGTGGGAGAGCCATTTTCTCTACTTCGGCCACATTCCATGCACTTACAATCATACGGCGACTATCCGGATTATTCTTAATCTGATTAACCACATTGGTAATCTGATCTATACTATTACCATCATAGTCTGGCCATGAACGCCATTGATGACCATAGACAGGACCTAATTCACCATTCTCATCTGCCCACTCATTCCATATACGCACGCCATGCTCTTGCAAGTAACGCACATTAGTATCGCCTTGCAAAAACCATAGCAATTCATATATGATGGACTTTAAATGCAGTTTTTTTGTAGTGAGCATAGGAAAACCATTTGCCATATCGAAACGCATTTGGTGTCCAAAAACAGAAATAGTGCCGGTACCTGTTCTATCATGTTTAATAGTGCCTTCTTGCAGCACTCGTTGGCATAAATCTAAATATTGTTGCATGTGATATGAATGTTATTAAATCAGTATAAGTTGTATGTCGTTTTTAATACCTTAAACTCCGTGCGTCGGTTGATTTGATTGCATATTTCTTGTTGCTCAGCAGTAAGCGTGAGAATAAAAGTCTCATCTAATGCTTGCTCTTGAGGAATGAAATTGTACTTTGCATGGAGCGCTTTGTCTGCCACAACGGGTTTGTGTTTGCCGTAACCAACTGGAGTTAGGCGCTCTTTCTCTATACCGTGTCGGATAAGGAAATCACAACACGACTGAGCGCGCTTTTGTGATAGTTCTTGGTTGTATTCATCATTACCTTTCATGTCTGTATGTGCTGACAATTCGATGGTAATATTTGGATTGTCTTGGAGTAGTTTGACAAGATGAAGCAACTCTTCTTCAGACTGTTGAGTCAGTTCCCAACGCCCGAACTCATAGAATATATTTTCCATCTTAACAGGGCGACTGATAGGGCTCAGGGTGAAATTCTTCTCGTAAGTCTTGCTGTCTTTTAAATTCTGTGTGTCCCATTGCTCTTTGGCGTTCAAATAACCGCGTGCGGTGGCGAGCATCACATAGCGCACATCACGCTTGAGTTTGATTTTGTAACTACCATCACGACGGGCATTGATTTTACTATTGGTACCATCATTACCCACCAAACGCAGTTTAGCGTCACTAATAGGATTACCTTGCTCGTCACTTATGAGTCCTTCAACAGAGAACACCATTTCTGGTAACCAGAATTGATAGATTTTATCAAAGCCTTTCTTGTCATTTCTATTAGATGAGAAGAAACCGTCTTGTGTCTCGCCCGCAAAAGTAATGCCGAAATCATCACCATTACTATTAAATGGCGATCCCATGTTATATAGAATCCATACACAACTATCTTTATAGGTGGTGTCCCGCTCTGCTTTGTAAATATCTAATCCTCCATAGCCAGGATGACCATTGCTCGCAAAATACAATGTGCCATCAGCATGTACATAGGGGTACATCTCGTCAGAAGAGGTATTTATTCCCTTACCTAATGGAGTAGGGGCAGCCCATTCGCTTTCATTCCATGCTGCCATCCATATATCTTTCCCACCCATGCCGCCAGGGGCATCGCTGACAAAATATAGCGTGTCACCATTCGCGCTTAGTGCTGGGTGTCCGCATGTGATTGAACTATCAGCAAATAACTTCACCTCTTGCGCTTCACCCCATTCGCCACTTGCTCGCTCACTTTTGTATATTTTAGCACCTAAATCTTGTCCGTTAATGGGTTTTGAGTAGGTGAAGTACATGGTGCGACCATCTTGGCTGAAACTGCAAACTCCTATTTCTGCGGAGCCACCCTGTTTGCTGGTGGAGTCATTAGCATTCTCACTTTCGGTTTCTCCATATAGACCTTCTGCTAATTCTATTTCTTCCCATTCGCCGGCTGCATTCTTGCGCGTTTGATATAATTGGAATAACTGTTGACCTGTCACATTACTTGGACGGGAGTGTTTTTTACTTCCTTTTTCTTTCTCTTGTCGATTGCTGGCGAACATGAGCGCATCTGTTTGTTCACCTATAAACATGGGTGCGAAGTTGCTCGTACGGCGCTGGTTGAATACCTTCGCTTCTGTCACCTTGTAGCGACTTGTCTCTTTTTTCCATTCATCAATCTTGTTGCATGCATAGAAACCGGCTTGGGCTACATAATCGTCGGGGTGGGATTGTAGATACAGTTCGTAATGTTTAGCAGCGTCCTTGTATTTGCCCTGATATTGTAGTACTTGCCCAGCGCGCAGATACACGGTTGAGTCTTGCAGTTGGTATTTGCAACGAAGAGCATTACGATAGCAGTTAGAAGCACGAGTGTTATTTAAGATACGATAACATTCACCTTGCTGGTATGCTACATATCCTTTCAAGTCCCTATCTTTCTTAGTGGATAAGCGACTATAGCATTGCTTATAAATATCTGCCGCAATGTAGTATTCGCCTATTGCAAATTTTTTATCTGCGCGTTTGATACGGTGCTGAATGCTGCATCCTGACAGCAAAATGATGGCTGTCAGGAGAAAAAAGAAACTATATTTGCCTATTGTATATTGCATGTATGTTTATTCCATAGAGATTACTCTAACGAGTGAATTACTAATCCGGAGCGCAGTTTAGGCTCGAACCATGTTGTCTTTGGTGGCATTATATTGCCAGAGTCCGCGATGTCGATAATCTGTTGCATAGTAACAGGGTAGAGCGCTAACGCCATTTGCATTTCGCCACTATCTACGCGTTGTTGTAATTCGCCTAAACCACGGATTCCCCCCACAAAGTCAATGCGTTTACTGCTACGCAAATCCTTGATGCCTAATATCTTGTCCAAAATTAAGTTGCTTGAGATTGTAACATCCAATACCTCTATTGGGTCATTGTCGTTATAGCGTCCTGCTTTGGCGGTTAATGAATACCATTGACCTCCTAAGTAGAGCGAGAAATTATGCAATCCATTCGGTTTGTATATGTCTGCACCCATGGCTTGGACATCGAAATCAATATGTAATGCCTCTAAAAATTCCTCTTCTGTCAATCCATTCAAATCCTTTACTACGCGATTATAATCGATGATATTCAGTTGGTTATCAGGGAAACATACGGCCAAGAAATAATTATATTCCTCGTCTCCAATATGATTAGGATTGAGGCGCTTTTTCTCTGCACCTACTAACGCGGCCGCCGCTGAGCGGTGATGACCGTCTGCAATATACATAGCAGGGATTTCTGCAAAGATAGCAGTTATCGCGTCTATCATCTGGCGATCATCAATCACCCAAAAAGTATGCCTGAAACCTTCTGGTGCGGCTATGAAATCGTATTCTGGTGTACCCTTGCATACTGAAGCAATCATATTGTCCAAGTCCTCACGGTGAGGATAAGCGAAGAAAACAGGCTCCATGTTTGTATTCAAAATACGCACATGTTTCATGCGATCTTCTTCCTTGTCACGGCGGGTCAATTCATGCTTCTTGATACGGCCCTCCATATAATCTTCTACCCAAGCACCTACTACCAAACCATATTGAGTGCGGCCGTCCATCGTCTGAGCATAAACATAGTATTTCTCTTCACTATCTTGTACCAACCACTTATTAGCTTTGAACAACGAGAACTGTTCTACTGCGGCTTTATACACACATTCATCGTGCTCATCGGTGCCGGGAGCAAAATTGATTTCCGGTTTAATGATATGATATAAAGACTTCTCGTTTCCTGCTGCTTCCTGACGAGCTTCTTCAGAGTTAAGTACATCGTACGGACGGCTGCTAACCAACTCTACTAAATTTTGGGGTGGACGAATACCCTTAAATGGCTTGATTCTCATGATATAAAAAATATACGATTATTAAGATTTGGACGCTGTCTTCTCTACTGCACTCATGGAGCAAGTACCGTTGAATGTGGCACCCGGCTCTACAATCAGAGTCTTGGTTTGAACATCCCCTTGAATCTTTCCGCTGCTACGGAGAGATAATTGCTGCTTGCAAGTAATCTTACCATCTAACAAACCCAAAATCTCTGCGTTTTGACAAATAATAGTACCTTTAAGACAACCAGCCTCACCGATTACCACTTTGCCTGAACAATTTAATTCACCCTCAATCAGACCATCAATACGGAAATCGCTATCTGCTGTAATGTTGCCTACAATCTTACTTCCTGCCGTTAAGGCATTGAACATCAGTCCACTTTGTTGTTTTTCGTTAGCCATAATTTTCTATTTTTTGTGTTTATACTATTTGCTTATTGATACATGATTGCACATAAATCGTGCAAAGATACAAATAAAAAATGATATACGCAAGCGCACGCGTGTAATAATGCGAAAAAAAATGTTTTTAGGGATAAAAATTAAAAATATTTTGATTTATGTTATTAGTCTCAATAAAAATGACTATCTTTGCAAAATAATTTGAGGTAAAATGCGCTATTTATTAATCATACTTATTTTAATTATTGCTTTTGTGCTGCTTACGATAGGGGTAATACTGCGAAAAGACCACTCGTTTCGCGCGCAACATATATCCGAAAATGAACGAATGAAGCAAGATGGAATCCACTGTGCTACCTCCCAAGATAGAGAACAGAGGCGTAATAATAACAGAAAAATTAACACTAAAAATTTATAATATTTATGAACAAAATTTCTATTATCGTTGAATCGATTTTAGCTGCTTGTGTAGTGGCGTTGTTTATTATTTTCTTTACAGTAACTCCTGGCTCCAACAAAGCGGAAGAAAATGAGGTACAAGCAATGGGAGAGCTAATGCCTGTCGCGATTGTAAACACAGACTCTATCTTGAAGCATTATACCCTCGCGGTAGAGGCACAAGATAAATTAATGTCAAGCTATGAGGAATCTACTGTAAAATTAGACACCAAAGCGAAAACGCTTCAAAAAGAAGCAGAAACATTCCAACGCGATGTGTTGGATTTCCAACGCAAAGTGGAAGCAGGAGCCTTCTTGAGTCGCGAGCGCGCAGAAAGCGAACAAGCTAAATTGCAAAAGAAAGAGCAACAATTGATGGTTAAGCAGCAAGAATTAGAGAATCTTCGTCAAAAGCTAAGTACTGATTTCATGAATCAACAAGCTGCGCTCACCCAGCAATTACAAGATTCAGTGCAGCAATACCTTAGCGAAATGAATGCCGATGGACATTACCACCTCATTCTTAACGATGCTGTTCTGATGAATAAAGTGGCTGGATATGACATCACTAACGATGTTATAGAGGCACTCAACGCTCGTTATCAACAATAAGAAATCCCAACAAAAGCCTATTTCTAAGGCACGGAGAGACATCTATGAAATCTATCCGCTCAATAATTTGTGTATGTGCTGTCATCTTCTCAATGATGGCACATGCGCAGCGTATTCCGCAAGCATTGGAATATACAGAAATATATGATTTTATTGAAGAATTAACCACCGATGGAATTATACAATCCAATGCCGCAATAAAACCATACTCACGCCATTATATCGCACAATTACTCCAGCAAGCCTACAAGAACGACTCTTTGCTCACTAAAAGGCAAAAAGAAGATCTGCATTTTTATATGCAAGATTACGCTCTGGAATTAGATACCATACCTAATTATACAATATACGGACACGAAAATGTATGTCAATGGCGGTCTAATAATCCACGAACTGATTCGATCAAAAAATCAAACTATAAATGCGATTTTAATCTTGCGCTTGTAGATCCTTCTTTGCACCTCATTACCAAAGATAAGAATTTCAAAATGAGGGTGAAACCTATATTGGGAATGGATATTTATGCCAGCAAAAAAGGTATGATAACGCGCAGAAGTTATGGCGCGGAGATACAAATGGATATAGCTCATCATGTGTCTATTTGGGGGTCTATCCGAGATAATAGTTGGAGAGGAATAAAACATTTGAATACCGACTTTTATCCCACGAATAGTCAATTGTATGCAGGACCTAAATTGACCCAACCGGGATTCCTAAATACCATACCCGGAGTGCAATACAAAGAGGTATCTAACGGCGATGGAGGAGATTTCTCTGATTCTCGAGGAGGTATTAACCTCTATGCATGGTGGGGCTCTATTGGTATTCAGCGCGAACAAATACAATGGGGAGATGCACAGCATTGTTCAAATATATTATCTGCTCATAATCCGGCAGTGCCAATGTTAACACTGCAACTTACACCTTGTAAATGGTTTCAATTCGATTATTTCCACGCATGGCTTGTAAGTAATGTACTGGACTCAACATATTATTATTCAGAGGATTATCGCGAAGGAGAAACGAAAATTCATTATCGGCCATATAATAAGTTTATGGCGGCAAATATGTTCACATTCATGCCTTGCAAGTATGTGCAATTCTCCTTCGGAAACTCAATCATCTATGCCGAGCGTAATGTGCAAGCTGCCTACTTCATTCCTATCGCATTCTATAAATCATTAGACCATTTATTAACCAAAGGAGTGAAGTCTGAAAACCAAAACTCACAAGTCTTTGCTACTCTCACAATTAGACCTACAAATCACTTGCGTCTATATGGCTCTTTCTTCTTAGATGAGTTCAAGTTAGCGCGACTTAAGAAATCCAATACCGAGCATAATCCTATCTCTTATCTTGTGGGATTCAATTGGTCGGGATGGCCAGTACGCGGATTAAGTCTTAAAGCAGAGTTTATGCGCTCATATATAGCCACTTATACGCATTCTATCAATGTGCTCAACTACACATCTAATTCCTATAATATGGGCCATTATATGGGCGATAATGCGCAATCAATCAATGTGCAATTAGCCTATCGTCCCGTACGCGGTTTGCGCCTTACACTCGATTATACTCATGATACAAAGTATAATGCATATAATTATGTGCGAAGAAGTATAGGAGAGGTTATTCAGCAAAAACCATTTGATGAGAAGATATGGCAAAATGACGAGGTGTCCTTCCGTGCAATATATGAGGTATTCAATAATTGTTACGCGCATGTGGACTTTATTTATAACAACGCCCGCGCCTATGCGCCAATCTCAGAGAGACATACAGCAGAAGATCGAGGATGGAATGCAGATGGCACATCGATGAACCTTACAGGTCAAGCACTCGAAGAATACTACTTAAATAAATACACCCCAATTTACTTCCAAGGTACTAATTTTACTTTCTCTTGTGGATTAAGTTTCGGTTTTTAATAACAACATAAAATTTATTTGACTATGAAGAAAATTTACTCCTTTTTAGTGCTTGTAT
>JAZNQB010000083.1:0-9100 GCA_045589995.1 Paludibacteraceae bacterium | reverse complement strand
GAGAATTGGTCCTTAGACAAACAAGTGAGTGGTGCAACCCCTCCATGTTGGTTGATAGCCTGCCAAGATGATCCAACAGTACCTGTAGAGAACTCTATTCGTTTTTATCAAGCGCTGACAGCTTATAAAGTTCCCTCCACCATGCTTTTGCTACCTACAGGAGGTCATGGTTGGGGATTTACGCATCATTTTCCAATGCGTGAGGTGATGGAGCTGTCTATGATGAGTTTTATCACATCTCTTCGATAGAGTATTTTGGTGTACTACGGTGTTGCGGAGAGAAGGCCCCCTGCCTTCCATAAAATAAAAATAGGAGCCTTAATGGTTCCTATTTTATTTTTGCGGAGAGAGGGGGATTCGAACCCCCGGTACAGTTACCCGTACGACAGTTTAGCAAACTGTTGGTTTCAGCCACTCACCCATCTCTCCAAGGTGTATATAACTGAATCCTGCTCTTTTATTCAAAAAGCGAGTGCAAAGGTACTGCTTTTTTTTTATATACGCAAATGTTTTTCGCTTTTTTTTTGTATATGTCAAAAAAAAATGTTAATTTTGCAGCCAAAATAGAGGTTGTAATGCATAGAAATACAGAAATAGAGCGTAAGTTTTTGGTGAAAGGAGATTGCTTCAAGAACGCAGCCGTTCGTAGTTATGTTATAGAGCAAGGTTATTTATGCAAGGAGGCCGGCAAGACTATTCGCGTTCGTATATGCGCTGATAGTGCTTATTTGACCATCAAATCATCTTATCTTCGTGAGGGTTTGGCTAAGTTCGAGTGGGAGAGAGAGATAGATATATTCGATGCGCGTGAGTTGATGCACTTATGTCTTCCTGGCGTAATACGCAAAACGCGTTATGTAATACCAGCAGAAACCAATGCGTCAGAACCTCGTTTTTGGGAAGTGGATGTGTTTGCAGATCGCTTGGATGGGTTGATTTTGGCGGAGATTGAATTAGGGAGCGAGGAAGAATTGTTTGTTTGCCCAGACTGGTTGGGTGAGGAAGTGACAGGGCAGGCGCGTTACTATAATGCAAATATGTGAGGTGGAACGATGTACGATTTTATATTTTAGATGTAACTAAAAAAAATATATCATGAAAAGCAAAATCTTATTATTATTATCATTACTACTCGTTAGCGCGGTGAGTCACGCGCTGACAATCCCCCAAGGAACCATCTATTTCGATAACAGCAAGACGGCATACCAGTCCGTACGATTTGTCTATGGCAGCGATACCAACGCCAAGACCTATGTGCTGGAAATGAAAAAAGATGGCAACGTATGGAGCGTACAAATACCCAATGCAGTAAACAACATGTACCGCTTCACCTTCGTGGGTTCGGCTGTGCGTACTGGCACTTTCAACCAGACATTCTCTACCTACAAAGATAGCATCAGCAATAAGTTGAGTCTCTATCGTACGGCCACCTCGTCCGCACAGATGAACGCGAACGATATCTTCGTTCCGTCCAGCGGCGATAACTGGGCACAAGGTACATGGATGAACATAGACACTTGGCGCGACCAAAATACCAACCCAGGCACCAGCACGCTCTCACAACAGTTACCCGTGGTATATGTGAGCACTACCGCACCTATTGAAAGCAAAGAAGAGTATGTGACCGGAACACTATACATTGACCCACTTGGCACAGGATATGAGGCACTCGGTACGGCCGAATCACCTATCACAGCACAATTCAAAGGACGTGGCAACTGGACCTGGACCGGCTTCGACAAAAAACCATACCGCATAAAGATGGATGCCAAACAGAAAGTATTAGGCATGCCAAGCAATAAACACTGGTGCCTGATGGCTGCCGCCGACGATAATTTGGGTTTTCTACGCATGCCTCTCGGACATATGATAAGCGAAGCCATAGGACTGCGTTGGACACCCCGCTTAGTGCCGGTGGAGCTGGTGCTAAATAATAAGTATGTAGGTTTGTATTTTATGACCGAGCATGTGCGTGTGGGATCGAAACGCGTGAACATAGAAGAGCAAGAAGAAGGCGAGAAACAGGCCGACCTGATAACAGGCGGATGGCTGGTGGAAATAGATAATTATCCCACAGAGAACAACATCACCTTCACCGAAGGCAATGGACAAGACATCATGGTTTCGCTCAAAGAACCCGAGATAATCTCCGCTGAGCAACGCAATTATATCGTCAATCAGATGCTCGAACTCAATAGTGCACTTTACGAGCAAACACCTCAACATATAGAGCGCATCTTGGACATGAAAGAGTCAGCCAAATACTACTTGGTGCAAGAAATAATGGGCGACTGCGAGAGTTATCACGGCAGTTGCTACCTCTACAAAGATAGAGACTCGTTAGGTATGGTGGATAAATGGAAATTTGGTCCTGTATGGGATTTCGGTAATAGTTACCGCAGTTATCATCATAATGGTTGGATCTATGAGCGTCCTCAGTTTGCTCAGTACTGGATAGGTCAATTGGCTACTTGGCCATCCTTCCAGAAAGAGCTTAGCGAGCAATGGTGGATTTATTACCACACCAAGAAAGATGAAGTGCGCGCACGATTAGTGGAGATATCTAAACTGATTGCACAAGCTGCTAAGAACGATGCTGTAGTATGGGGTAATACGCTTAATTATACCGATAATAGCAATATGACCGAGAAGACCAACTCAATCTTGGAACAATATGACTGGCGTATTCAATGGCTTTATTCTAAATTAGGCGAGGGAACGAAGCCTCCTACCACAGGAGATATCCAAATAGGTGCGCCAGACGAAACAGCGAAGAAAATAATACGCGATGGACAAGTATTGATTATCCGCAATGGAGTGGAGTATGATTTATTAGGTAAAAGGGTGAAGTGATTCTCCCTTTTATTTTGTTAAAAAGTATGCAAAAAAAAGAGGTTGTCTCCCGACAACCCAATCTTTTCTTTAACTTTAAATCTAATACCATGAAAAACACGATACAAAAGTACACTATTTTTGCAATATATGCAAATAAATGTTAGAAAAAATGCTTAAAAACTACATTTTGTAAATTGTATTTGGCAAAAAGTGTTTTTTAGACACTAATCGCATAGAGAAAATAGGTCTTCTCTAGGATTAATGAGCATAACGGGCACCAGTGCTTTTTGTATAGCTTTTCGTTCTGGTGGTCCAAAAATAATATCGTCCAATCCATATTCTCTACTTGCAGTCAGCACGAGAAGGTCATGCTGAAAATCGCGTTGTCGTTCGCTGGCTTCTTTTATTAGTGAGAAAGAGTCTTTTCGTGCTTTCACAATCTCGTACGATATGGGTTGGTCTATGCGTTCGTTGATTTTTTGTATATGTGTGACGATACGATTGACATTTTTCTGTGCATGTGAGCCGTAATCATTGGCTTGTAGGAGGATGATATGCGCTCCTGTTTTGCGTGCGATATATGTGCATATCTCTGCCTTGTATGTTTCTTCCTCCAGCATCGATACGGGTACAAGTATTCGTCTTAAGGTTTTTATTGTCATTGTATTTGTGACGAAGATATATGGTTTTCTCTCCTCTCTGCACTCATTGAGGTGCTGTTGAATAGTGCGGGTGGTATTTTTACATTCAATGAGCCGTATGTCTTGGTTATTCTCCCAGAACGCTATAGTATCCATATTATCGGTTAATTTTCATAGTATCCATTGTGTGTCGATATTGCACAGCCGCCGCTGCATGCTTTCCAAAAGTGGATGAAAATATATGTGTATTATTGAGTTCTGGACTTGCGCACATAAAAAGATAGTCTGTTTTGGGTGCATTAAGAACCATATCAATGGTAGTTGGTGCCGGACAACGGATAGGTCCCGGTGGTAGTCCTGGATATTTATATGTATTATATGGTGAGTCAATAGCAAGATGTCTATTAAGTATTCGTTTGAGTTTGAAATCTCCTACAGCATATTTGACAGTAGGGCATGCCTGTAGTAGCATGCCTTTGTGTATGCGGTTGAGGTAGAGGCTTGCGATGAGTGGCATTTCTTTTTTATTGTGACTTTCTCCTTCCACTATTGATGCGACAATAGCTACTTCAATAGGTGTAAGTCCGAGTGAGTCCGCTTTTTGTTTTCTGCTATCGTTCCAGAAAGTGTTATATTCTCGTTGCATGCGTTCAAAGAGTGCATCTGGTGTGATATTCCAATAGACTTGATATGTGTTAGGTATGAAGAGGCATCTCACTGTTTCTTTGTCAAATCCGTATTGTGCGAGATATGCATTGCTATCCAATAGGTGTACCAATTGTGTACTATCCAACATGAGATGTTTTGTTACTTTTGCAGCTAAGTCTTGGTTGGTTCTTACATAATTATTCCATGTGATATTAACCGGTGTTTGTAGTCCAAACTTGAGGCGGTTGATAATGTCTTGGTTAGCGATCTGTGCGTCAAAAGTGTAGTGTCCTGGTTCTGGGTGGTTAAATGTGAGCAGTTTGGCATGTAGATAGAAATCTGATTCTCCTGCGATATCATAGTCTTCTTCCAAGAGTTGCATGACCGAATCAATAGTAGCTCCGGGGTAGATATGATAGCTATGCTCTTGTCCGTCTTTTGCTTCGAAGTTGCTTATTTCTAATCGGTAGTATTGCTCGAAAAGAAAAACACCGGCAACAAGTATGGTTATACCTACAATAATCAGTATATAGCGTATTGCAGTTCTTTTTTTCATAGCAGTTAAGGTGTTTAGTGTTTGACTAGTCGTTTTATTTCAGATAGTTTATTGAGTGCTTCGAGTGGCGTGAGATTATTGATATCTAGTGATTTCACTTCGTCTCTTATCTGCTCGAGGATAGGGTCATCGAGTTGGAAAAAGGATAATTGCATTCCTTCGCGTGTTGCGCCGATGGTTTGGGTGGGTTTGTGTACTTGTCCGTTTTTGGATTCGCTCTCAAGGTTGGCAAGTATCCTATTGGCTCTCTCCACGATGGATGCGGGCATTCCTGCCAGTTTGGCCACATGAATACCGAAGCTATGTTCGCTTCCTCCTCGTACGAGTTTGCGTAGGAAGATGATCTTGTTGTTTACCTCTTTGACGGATACATTATAATTGCGTATTCGTTGGAAAGTGGATTCCATCTCGTTGAGTTCGTGGTAGTGTGTGGCAAAGAGCGTCTTGGCGTGCCCTTTATTCTCGTGTATGTATTCCACGATGGCCCATGCGATGGAAATGCCGTCGTATGTGCTTGTGCCTCGTCCTAATTCATCAAAGAGCACAAGGCTTCGTTCGCTGAGGTTGTTGAGAATAGCTGCAGCTTCGTTCATCTCCACCATGAAGGTAGATTCGCCGAGTGATATATTATCAGATGCTCCTACACGTGTGAAGATCTTGTCCACAATACCTATCTGTGCGCTTTCTGCGGGTACGAACGAGCCTATTTGTGCGAGCAGTACGATGAGTGCTGTTTGTCGTAGCAGTGCCGATTTACCCGCCATGTTTGGTCCTGTGATGATGATGATTTGCTGTCCGTTATTATCGAGCAGGATATCATTGGCGATATATTGTTCTCCGATAGGCAGTTGCTGTTCGATAACAGGGTGGCGGCCTTGTTTGATATCGATGATAAGGCTATCGTTTACATCTGGGCAAACATATTTATAGTCGGTAGCGACATCGGCGAATCCCAATAGGCAGTCGATTTGCGCGATGACTTGTGCGTTGAGTTGCATTTGTGGCACCCATTCTGTGAGTGCGAGTATGAGGTCGAGGTAGATACGATTCTCGATGACTTGTATTTTCTCCTCGGCTGTTGTTATTTTCTCCTCGTATGTCTTGAGTTCCTCGGTGATATATCGTTCTGCGCTGACGAGTGTTTGCTTTCTGATCCACTCGGCGGGTACTTGGTCTTTGTATGTATTTCTCACTTCGAGGTAGTATCCAAAGACATTATTATATCCTATTTTGAGGCTTTGTATGCCTGTTTGTTCTGCTTCTCGTTGTTGTATTTGGAGCAGGTATTTCTTTCCATCGCTTTGTATGGCTCTTAGTTCGTCTAGTTCGGGGTCAACGCCTGCGGCGATGATATTGGGTCTTCCTTGTACGGCAGGTGGGTCATTGGTGATGAGTTTTTCAATTCGTGCTCTCATCTCGTGGCACGGGTCGAGTTGCTGTCCGATAACTGTGAGGAAGGAGTTGTCTTTGGCCTGCTGGCATATTTGTTTGATAGGTTGTATAGCGTTGAGTGCTCGTCCGAGTTGCACCATTTCGCGTGGCCCTATTCTGCCGGTAGATATCTTGCTAACGATTCGCTCGAGGTCGCCTATTTGTGCGAGCGCATCTCGTATTATCTCTCTATGTTCGGGGTTGCGGTATAGGTATTCTACCACTGTTTGTCTATTTCTGATGGCTCTTACTTCCTTGAGTGGGAATGCAATCCATCGGTGTAGCAATCGTCCTCCCATAGGTGTGATGGTTCGGTCGATGATGTCGTATAATGTTTTGCTTTCGTGTGTTTGTCCGTTGATGAGTTCAAGGTTGCGTATGGTGAATCGGTCGAGCCACATATATCGTTCTTCTTCTATTCGGCTGAGGTGTTGGATATGTCCTGTTTGGAGGTGTTGTGTCATGTCGAGGTACATGAGTATGCCTCCAGCGGCTGTGATGGCTGCGGGCATTTTATCGAGTCCAAATCCCTTGAGTGAGTTCACGCCCCATAGTTTTTGTAGTCTCTCTTGGGCTGTGGATTCCACAAGCATCCAGTCTTCGAGTTCGAAGGTGAAGAAATGATTGCCAAAGAGTGATTGCATTTCGTTTTTCTTGCCTCTGACGAAGAGCACTTCTTTGGGTGCGAAATTGGTGAGCAGTTTGTCGATATATGGTGCTTCACCTTGTGCTGCAAGGAATTCTCCTGTGGAGATATCGAGTAGTGCTAATCCGATAGTATGTTTTTCAAAATGTAGGCATGCCACCCAATTGTTTTCTTTTTGTGTGAGTGTAGTGTCTGAGTAACTGACACCAGGTGTGACCAGCTCTGTAACCCCTCTTTTTACCAGTTTTTTAGTCATTTTAGGGTCTTCGAGTTGGTCACAGATAGCTACTCTGAGTCCTGCTCTGACGAGTTTGGGTAGGTATGTGTCGAGTGCATGGAAGGGAAATCCCGCCATTTCTGTGGCTTGTCCTGATCCTGCGCTTGAGCGGTGTGTGAGTGTGATGGCGAGTATTTTGCTCGCTTTGATGGCATCTTCGCAGTATGTTTCATAGAAGTCTCCGCATCGAAAGAGCAGCATAGCGTCCGGGTACTGTGCTTTGATGTCTCGGAATTGCTTCATCATGGGTGTCACTTCGTTGTTCTTAGCCATATGTGTGTTGTTATTTAAAGTCGATAGTTATTTTGAGGTTGAATCGTCTGCCTGTGAGGTAGTTAGGGCTGGCCCATTGCATGCCGTATGCGTCGCTTACCCAGAAATAGGAGTTGATGTTTTTCCATCCTACGAGGTTGAATACTTCGAATTGTATAGCCCATTGCTTGATATGCTTGGCAGATTCTTTTTGCATGAATTTGGCTGTTTTGGCATTAAAGACATATGCGGCTCCAAGGTCGATGCGCTTGTATGCAGGCATTCGTCCCCATTGTAATTTATCTCTGGGTGCGTAGAATGGCATACCGTCTGCGAATTGCATTTTGAGGTGGAATCGCAGTTGTGGCAGTTGTGGTAGATAGTCTTGAAAGAGCATAGCGAATGCATATCGCTGTTCTTGTGGGCTGGGAATCCACGAGTCTGAGCCGATGAATCGTTGTTTGGCGGTCATGGTGGAGAAGGATATCCACGAGTCGGCTCCGGGTACGAGTTCGCCGTATAGTTTGAGGTCGAGTCCGGCGGCGTATCCTTCGGAGTCGTTTTTGCCCGAGTATCTGACGCGTACATTATCCACCGTATAGCTCTCCATGCGGTCGATATACTTATAGTATGCTTCGGCTGTGAATTTGAAAGGTCTTCCCCAGGCACGGAAGTAGTAGTCTCCTCCGAGCACGACATGCACGGAGCGTTGTGCTTTGAGTTGGTGATTGAGTTGTATGCGTGTGATGCCGAGTGGGTCGGTGATGGTGTCACGCAGTTCTTTATAGAATGGTGCTTGGTAGTATAATCCGGTAGCGAGTCGGAAGGCGAAGTCTCTCTTCCAGCTTGGTATCCATTCTACGCTTGCTCGTGGTGATGGCAGTATCTCGTTATTCCATGTCCAGTATTGTAGTCTTCCTCCGATGGTGAAGATCCATTGTCCTGCTTTGGTATCCCATTTATGTTGGTTTTGTACGAATGCTTGTATGCGTGCTGACTGCATGGCGCTATCGCCTCTCATGGCGTAGTATAATTCCATATGTTCTGAATGGTTGGGCATGGAGTATCCGGCCGAGTCTCTCCATTCCCATTCGCTGATATGGTCTGTGATGAGTTCTGCTTGTGCGCTGAGTCCCCATTGGAGTTGGTTGTCCTGGTGTGTCCATGTGCCTGTGTGTTTGGCGGCTATTACTCCAGCTTGCAGACTATTGCGTGCGTGTTGGTGGAAGATGCCTGTGCCGAGGACATCTGTTTGTCCCTCTGATGGGTTGATCTGCTCGGTATTGACATTTCCGTTGGTGGAGCCATCCATGGATGCGTTGGAGAGCACATATTCGCCTGTGATATCAAAGTTCTCACGTTCGTTGGTATAGAATCCGCTGATATCAAATCCAATCTCTATATCGCTTCGTATTTTGCCTTTGGCGCTGAGTGCGGCAAAGGATGTGAAGAAGCGGTCTTTTTCTTGTCCTTCGTAGTAGATGCTTAGGTTTTTAGCATCTTGTCCTCCGAATGATTCTGACATAGAGTCGGGTTGGAACTGATAGTCGTTCTGGCTGATATTTCCTAAGAAGGACATGGTCCATTTATTGCCTGCTCGCCATGTGATGAATGTTTGATAATCGATATAATTGGGTTTGTAGTTGCCTGTGGTGCTTAGTCCTCCGAGCATGTATTGGCTTGTTTTGTATCTCACTCCATGCATTTGGCTATAGGTGGAGTCTCCGTGCCCGAAATAGAGTTGTGCTCCCAATAGACTGGCGCTGAGGGATGCCTCGAAGGCTTTGGGTTGCTTGTATGTGACATCGAGTACG
>JAZNQB010000082.1:0-11614 GCA_045589995.1 Paludibacteraceae bacterium | reverse complement strand
TTAAGATGGACTTTCTGGGCCTCATCACGCTCACTATCATCAAAGAATGTTTGCGCAATATTAAAAAAGTGCATGGCATTGACATCGACATAGATCATATTCCTATTGACGATGCCGAGACCTACAAACTCTTCCAAGAAGGTCGTACGATAGCGGTATTCCAGTTCGAGTCCGCCGGTATGCAGAAGTACTTGCGCGAACTCAAACCCACTGTTATTGGTGATCTTATTGCTATGAATGCCCTCTATCGTCCTGGTCCGATGGATTATATACCGCAATTCATCAAACGCAAGCAGGGTATCGAGCCCGTCACCTATGATATTCCAGTCATGGAGAAGTATCTAAAAGACACTTATGGCGTGACCGTTTATCAGGAGCAAGTCATGCTTCTAAGCCGTCTATTAGCTAATTTCACACGCGGCGAGAGTGACAAACTGCGTAAAGCGATGGGTAAGAAGCAAATGGATGTGCTGCAAGGATTGAAAGATAAGTTTATGAATGGCGGTAAATCCAATGGACATGACGAGAAAATACTCGATAAAATATGGAAAGATTGGGAGAAATTCGCTTCCTATGCCTTCAATAAGTCTCACGCCGCATGTTATTCATGGCTCGCTTATCAAACTGGTTACCTCAAAGCTCACTACCCTGCAGAATTTATGGCCGCCAACCTAACTGTGCACAAAGATGATATCAAGGAAGTGACCAAACTAATGGATGAATGTCGGGCACTTAAGATAAATGTACTAGAACCCGATGTGAATGAGTCCGAATTAACCTTCATTGTGAATAATCAAGGTGATATTCGCTTTGGTTTAGGAGGTATCAAAGGAGTAGGTGTTGGTGCAGCAGAAGCTATCATTCGCGAACGCGAGCAGAATGGTAAATACAAAGATATTTTTGACTTTCTTGAGCGCGTCAATCTGCAGTCATGCAATCGCAAGACAGTAGAGAACCTTGCTAAAGCCGGTGCTTTTGAGTGTTTTGAAGATATCTATCGCGAGCAACTCTTAGGAAGTTATGCAAACGGTGAGACTGTATTAGAAGCACTTATGAATTACGGCAACCGCTGGCAACAAGACCGCGAGAGTAATATGAATTCTCTCTTTGGAGATATGGATCTTGCTGTTGAGGTAAAGCATCCCGAACTGCCTCAGGTTCCTCGATGGAATAGTATCGAGCGTCTTAATAAGGAGAAAGAGCTCATCGGCATCTACCTCTCAGCCCATCCGTTGGATGAGTTTGAGTTTGAGGTAAAAGAACTCTGTAATTTAACTGCAGAGGAACTCTCACTCTTCGATGGCTGGAGACAAGCAGAGGCACGCAAGATAGCAGAGGCACGCATCCGCGCCGAGATAGCAGAGAGCCACAGTGATAGCAAAGAGGAAGAACAACCTACAGATGAGCTTGTTTATTCTGAAGAAGAAGGTTCTGATGAAGCGCCCATCGTAATACAAAAACTAAGTCCAAAGCCAGAAACCTCAGAAGAAAAAAGACCGCTCTTGCCTTCTGAATTCCTGGCTAAACACAAGAACCAAGCATGTATCATCGGAGGTATCATCACCGAATCTGAAATGCTCACCAGCAAAAACGGCAATCCATATGGACGATACGTAATAGAGGACTACACCGGTAGCTGTAGGATTGTCCTTTTCGGCTCAGCATACCAGCAATTTGCACATATGATGCTAAAAGATTTGTATGTACTCCTCATAGGTGTCATACAGCAGAAGAATGCCGGACAGCGGTGGTTTAAAGAAGCACCCGAAGAAGAAGCTGATTTTGAATTTGTGGTGCAACATGTAGAAATGCTGCATGACACCCAAGACAAACATGTGGAAGGTATAGATATCCATGTATCATTAAGTACACTCACACAGGAGTTTGTCAATGAATTATACGAACAGGTAGAAAACACACCTGGGCACGCACGCTTGCATATGTGCGTTCACAACCCTATGTATCGTCAACGGATTGAATTGACTGCACAAAACCACTCCATCCGTATCACTCCGCAACTATACAAGTGGCTAACCAATAAAGTGCAAGAGCAACTTATCCGTTTCTACATAAAGAAAAAAGAATAAAAGTCATGCAGTACGCCGATGCCATCAACTATCTATATTCCTCGCGACCACCATTCCACATGGTGGGCAAAGAGGCGTATAAACCCGGCTTGGAAACAACGCTGAGGCTCATGCAACATGTGGGAAATCCACATAACCAACTATCCACTATCCATATAGCAGGCACTAACGGCAAAGGTTCTACAAGCCACCTCATCGCTGCAGTATTACAACAAGCAGGTTATAAAGTGGGACTATTCACCAGCCCGCATTTAGTTGACCTGACAGAGCGCATACGCGTCAATGGAAAACCTATCGAACAAGCATATGTGTGCGATTTCATCGAAAAAAATCGTACATTCTTGGATAAAACACAACCCTCTTTCTTCGAAACTATGACAGCTATGGCGTTCTCCTATTTTGTGGCGCAGAGTGTAGAAATAGCGGTGGTGGAAACGGGACTTGGGGGACGATTAGATAGCACGAATATCATCACACCTCTTCTGTCCGTCATTACTAATATAGGCATAGACCATACGGAGTTCTTGGGCAACACACTCCCGCAGATAGCCAAAGAGAAAGCAGGAATTATCAAACCCAATACGCCGTGCGTCATCGGAGAAACACACCCGCAGACTATAGAGGTCTTCCTCTCGCGCGCACAAGAATGTGGTATCTTAGGCGAGGGATTAGAGACAACCGACTGCCGTATATGGTTCGCTGACCAGTGTGGGTTTATGCGCAAACGCCGTATGCGAGAAGCACCCGAATGTGAACTCAAAGGAGTTTATCAAGAGAAAAACATGCAAACCGCTTATGTGGCACTGCAAGTGCTGCGTAATTACACACATATACAATTATCTGCGGCACATATACAACAAGGTTTTGCACAAGTGTGTACACTTACAGGCCTGCGAGGCAGATGGGAAATACTCAAACAACAACCATTAGTGATCTGCGATACTGCGCATAACAGTCACGGAATACAATATGTGGCTACACAACTGCAAACACTGCACGCTAAACAATTATGGATTGTATTTGGTATGGTAGCCGATAAGGATATAAATGAAGTACTACGCCTCATGCCCACTCATGCCAGATATATCTTCACCACACCTACTACACAACGCGCCATGCCTGCCCAAGAAATGGCAGAGCGGTGGTGTGCTATCCATCCAGAACAAACACCAATGACCATACCTCAACCCCAAGAAGCTATCCAATACGCACTCACACACGCCAGCAAAGAGGACGCTATCTTCATTGGGGGAAGTAATTATCTCGTAGGCGAAGCGCTGTTAGATGTTAGAACGCTTCGCTGTTAGATGTTAGATTTTATAAGTTTAAAGATATGAAAAAGTCACTCTTTGCCGTTATGTGCGTAGTAGCACTCGCGGCTTGTAATTCAACAACAACTATGAACAACGAAGTAAACAACGCAGCTAATCCTGCTATCGAAAACATCATGACACGCGTTTCTGTGCGCGAGTTTACAGGAGAACTCATCTCGCAAGAACAGATTGACACCTTGCTCCGCGCCGCTATGGCAGCGCCTTCTGCACTCAATCATCAACCATGGGCATTCATCGTAGTTACAGATAGAGCCCTCTTAGACCAAATAGGCGCACAACTACCTTATTCACGCTGCGCTAACAACCCCGCATGTGCTATCGTACCTTGCGGCGACCTTACCAAAGCAATCGAAGGAGAAGGACAGAACTTCTGGATTAACGATGTATCTGCAGCTACGGAAAACCTGCTCCTTGCAGCACACGCAATGGGATTAGGTGCCGTATGGACTGGAATACACCCAGGGCAAGAGAGAGTCACTATTCTCAAAGAGATATTAGCACTGCCAGAACATATCATACCATTATGCGTTGTACCTGTAGGCGTACCAGCAGAGCAACCAGAAGTGAAAAATAAATACAAAGAAGAAAATATCCACTACAATAAGTGGTAAACCATAATACTTTATAACGATGAGGTATTCCGTAGCTATATTCGATTATAGTTTTCCACAAGAATGGCAAGCTGACCTATTCCATCAGCAGTTATTCGATCTTGGTTTTGACACGATAGACGAAAATAAAGCCTATATACCCACCGAAACACTGCATGCTTGTCGTGCAGAACTGGAATATGTATGTGATGAAACCGAAGGAGTGGAGTTAGTGAGCATAGACGATTGTCCTGATGAGAACTGGAATGCCGTTTGGGAGAATGAACACCCCATACCAGAATTGCCATTGGGAATTCGTATCATCCCACATTGTGCCTTTGGCGCAGGGCACCACGAGACTACCTCAATGATTATTAACACCTTACTTGAAGCGCATTTAACGGGTAAAAAAGTGCTTGACCAAGGCACAGGAACAGGTGTATTAGCTATCTTTGCCAAACGCTTAGGTGCCGCAGAAGTAATTGCCGTAGATATAGATGATAAGAGCGTACTCAATGCGCAAGAAAATGCCGCTCTCAACGGAGAAATAATTGATGTGCGATTAGGAGATAATCCTCCACAAGGACAATATGATTTGATTATCGCCAATATTCACCGTAATGTGCTACTCGCACACCTACCAGCCTACGCTGCTTATCTTGTGCCAGGAGGAGAAATATGGTTGAGTGGGTTCTACAAGGCAGATTGTCCCGTACTCATCGAGGTAGCCACCGCCCACGGATTACAACATATCGCCACCCAAAACAACGGCGAATGGTATATGCTACGATTGAGAAAGTGAGTTAGCACGGATCTCTGTGGAAGAAATATCAAAATAGGGTGCGTCCGAAAGGAACTGAAGGTCTTTGACGGGGATGTTAGACCACTGTATTGAAGGATTGTTCTGTATGTCCGCCGCGTTGTTAGGTCCCTTCGCGTGGCGTGGATAGACAAAAATACGGAAGTTAGCCAATATATACTCGTATTCACGCCATTTATTGAAAATAGCAATATTGTCTTCCCCAATAATCAATGTGAACTCCTTATCAGGGTATGCCTGCTGTAGTGCACGGAGTGTATTGGCAGTATAAGAAGGGCGGGGAAGAGTAAACTCAAAATCACTGGCTTTGAGACGAGGAATATCTTGAATGGCTTGCTGCACCGCAGCGAGCCTTTCTTGTTCAGGCGCCAATGTTTGCGTCGATTTCAACGGGTTATTCGGACTAATGAGAAACCATAATTCATCCAAATCAGTATTCTCTATAATCCATTTAGCCAATCCTATATGTCCGAAATGCACAGGATTGAAACTTCCACCATATATACCAATGCGTTGCATATTAGACCGCTTCGCTGTTAGATGTTAGATGTTACGATGGCGTCAAGTTGCTCAAAGGCGTGTGCAAGGGTGTCGTTGGTAACAACGCAATCAAAATGCTGCATATCTTCCATCTCAATAGCTGCCTTAGCAATGCGTTTCTCAATCATCTCGGGAGAAGTGTCCCCTCTGCCGATGAGTCGGCGGCGCAGTTCGTCTATAGATGGCGGGCAGATAAAGACCGAAGTGGCTCGTTCGCCTAAGATGCGTTTGAGGTTGATACCACCTTTTACATCTACATCAAAAAGCACTTGTTTGCCAGCATTCTCAATGCGGGTTATTTCTTCCTTGAGCGTGCCGTAATACAAGCCTTCATACACCTGTTCGAACTCGATGAACTCGTTGTTCTTTATTTTTTCTTGAAATTCATCCACAGAGATGAAATAGTACTCCTTTCCATGCATTTCTTGCCCACGCGGTGCGCGTGTAGTGCAGGAAATAGAAAGTTCAAACTGATTGGGATAAGTGTGCAGTAGATGTTGTACCATGGTGGATTTACCACTACCGCTTGGCGCACAGAAGATGTATATCATGTTGGATGTTGGGGTTAGAGTACATTGAGAACTTGTTCTTTTATTTGCTCAAGGATGTCTTTCATCTTTACTACGATGATTTGCATCTCGGATTGGTTGGATTTTGAGCCCAGTGTGTTGATTTCTCGTCCCATTTCTTGTGCGATGAAACCGAGTTTTTTTCCCACTCCTGCTCCTTCAGCCTCCATCACTTCACGGAAATAACGCACATGATTTGTCAGACGCACTTTTTCTTCGGTGATATCGAGTTTTTCTAAATAGTAAATCATCTCCTGCTCAAGTCTATTACGATCTATCTGCGCTTGTGTCTCTGCCGCCAATTGTGCGAGATTTTGTTCCAGTCGTCCTTTGATTTTCGCCACGCGTCCTTTCTCAAATTGCTCTACTTGTGCCAATAGATCTATCACTTCATCCAATTTGGTATTGAACATCTGCTGAAGTGCATGCCCTTCTTGTGTGCGGAAAGCCACGAAAGCGTCTAATGTTCCGTCTATTTGTTGCTGTATGGCAGTCCATTCCTCGTCCGTCAGTTCGTTGGAGTCTTCTTGCACCTTGATGACATCGGGCATACGCAAAATGGCAGCCATTATCTCTGCCGGTATTTGTTCGTTGGAATCGTATTGCCCTATGTGCTCTTTGTATTGTGCTGTATAGAAACGCACCGCCTCCCAATTGATAGGCGTGAACGATAGTTCGTCTGTCGGGCTATCTTGTAGGTATAGAGCTAAGTCCACTTTGCCTCTCTCCACACATTTGCTGATTTGTGTGCGGATGTCCAGTTCTTTAGCACGCAGTGTGGGTGCTATGCGTACGGAAAGGTCAAGTGCCTTGGAATTGAGGGAACGCACTTCGCACACGAGGGTACGGTTGCGGAATTGGCTTTCGGTTTTGCCATAACCGGTCATGGATAGAAGCATATGATGTTTAATGTTGAATGTTTAATGTTTATTTGCCGATACAGAAATGAGAGAAGATATTCTCTAATACTTCTGTGTTGGTTATTTGTCCTGTTACTTCTCCCATTGCTTCCAAACAGTCTTGTAGGTCCATTGAGAGCAGTTCGCCGGATAATCCATCTTGCATACCTACTTGAACGCGCTCTATGGCATCGTGTGCTCGTGAGATAGCTTCGTAATGCCGTATATTGCTGAGCATGACGGACTGGGTCTGCATTCCTTCTCGTGCTACGCGCACTAATTCTTGTTTGAGTGGCTCTATATCGCCGTTTTTAGCGGATATACAGATGGTATTCTCATCCTTGACGGAAGGAGTTAAGTCGCATTTATTGAGTACATGTAGTACGGTTTTGGAATTGGTATTGTTTAGTAATGATTCGGAAGTGTCCTTATCACGCACTGAGATGATAATATGTGCGTCGGCTGCTGCTTTGCGGCTACGCTCAATACCCATGTTTTCCAAAGTGTCATCTGTTTCGTGCAAACCAGCCGTGTCAATAAGGCGGAAAAGAATACCATCTAAGACGAGTGTATCTTCTATGGTGTCACGCGTGGTACCTTGTATATCACTCACGATAGCTCGTTGCTCGCCTAAAAGGGCGTTTAGTAGGGTAGATTTACCTACGTTTGGTGCGCCCACGATAGCAACCGGCACACCATTACGAATGGCGTTACCTGTGCGGAAAGAAGATAAGAGGGATTGTAACTTCTGCGCGATTTCATCGGCTAAAGAGCTGAGTTCGTAGCGGTCTGCAAACTCTAACTCTTCATGATCAGCAAAATCCAATTCTAATTCAATTAGAGAAGTCAAATGCAGTAAGCGCTCTCGCAGCATGGATAACTCGTTTGAAACAGATCCGCGCAACTGACTAAGGGCGAGGTCTTTCTCAGCTTTCGAATGTGCTGCGATAAGGTCCGCCACTGCTTCCGCCTGCGTCAGGTCCATTTTCCCATGGATGAAAGCGCGGCGTGTGAACTCGCCTGGCTGTGCCGCACGGCACCCCACATCAATGAGCCATCTAAGTAGTGTTTCTTGTATGTATATACTACCATGACACGCAATCTCTACCATGTTTTCTCCAGTGAAAGAGTGTGGCGCTCGGAAAACAGAGCAGAGCACTTCGTCCAATACCTCTCCGTTGCGCTCTATATGCCCGTAGCGTACACTATTTGCGGGAGTGTCCGAGAGAGGTTTTCGTCCGCGAAATATATTATCAACCAGAGAGATAGCATTCTCTCCGCTCACTCGCACTACGGCAATTCCTCCTGTGCCATAAGCTGTAGATATAGCGCATATTGTTTCCATTCAGGCTGCAAAGGTACAGAAAATTTTGCATATATGCAAATATACTGCCAAATAAAAAGTGTAATAAAAGTATAATATGGTAGCAATATGCAAAAAAATGCCTTAACTCTTGCGTATGTGCGATAATTATTGTACCTTTGCAGCCGCAAAGGGGTCGCAAATCGCTCGTCCTTTGCAAAAAAATATGAGAAGAAAAATAAAACCCTATCTGGATCAACAGGGGAGGGCTTTGCCTTTTCCGTGGTTGATCAACACGATGCTTATGCTGGTGGGTGGTACCCAAACAGCAAGACTTAAGTTCTGGAGCAGAAGACCCAAGCATGCTGCAGAAAAAACACTTAGAGACATTCTTACCATTTCGAGGAATACGGTTTATGGTCAAGAACACCATTTTGACCGTATTCTATCGGCAACAACTACAGAAGATTTCTTTCGCTTGTATCGTTTGTATGTGCCAGTAAATGACTCATTTGAGACACTCAGACCTTATGTGGAGCGACATAAACAAGGTGAAGAAGACATTCTTTTTCCGGGGAAACCTGATATGTATGCCACTACCTCTGGTACGACAAGCGAACCGAAATGGATACCGATGACGCATAAGTATCTCAAGGATGTATATGGAAAAATGTCCCATGTATGGACTTGGAATTTCGTGAAATATAGAAACCGACTTTTCGGCGGTCACTTATTCACAACAGTGGGAAAAGAATGTGAGGGATATGCGCCAGATGGTACTGTCTTTGGTTCGGTCAGTGGTGTGCTTGTGCGCGACATTCCTGCGATTATAAAAAAGCATTATACGGCTCCCGCGAGTGTGATGTCCATACCTGATTACGCGGCGCGTAACTATACCTTAATGCGTTTGGCAATGCAGCATAGAGATGTAACGCTTTGGGCTACTGCTAATCCTTCTACTATATTGGAATTGCTTCGTACGCTCGATGAGTATAAGGAGGAGATGATTAAGGATATAGAGTTGGGTACTATATGTGATGATTTCGATATTCCTTTTGAGATTCGTGATGAGTTGGATGCGTATGTTTGTCCTAAACCAGAACGCGCAGCTGAATTAAGGCAGATTTTGGCAGAGAAAGGTAAACTTGAACCAAAAGATTTCTGGCCTTGGTTGCAATACCTTAGTACTTGGAAGTGTGGTAACACGAAAATCTACATGGATAAGTACATGGATCAGTTCAATTGGGATAAAACATTCTATCAGGAGTTAGGGTATATTGCTACCGAATGTCGCTTTGGTTTTTCTCTTGACGATACGAATGAGTCTGTTCTATTCCCGCATTTCCATTACTATGAGTTTGTGGAAGAGAGTGAATTAGATAATCCGCATAAGCATTTCTTGCAGATTTATGAGTTGGAGCAGGGTAAGCGTTACTGCGCGTATGTGACTACTTATTCAGGACTCTTCCGCTACAATATGAATGACCTTGTGGAGGTAGGTGGTAAGTATTATAATACACCTACGGTTCACATGATCAGTAAAGTGAATGGTATTGTATCTATGACGGGTGAGAAACTGTATGAACCACAATTCTTGGATGCAGTCCACAAGGCCGAAGAGGAAACGGGAATAAAAACGAAGTTCTTTGTTGGTTTTGCCGATGTGAATGAGTCTAAGTATCATTTCTATTATGAGTTTGAGAACGAAGATATAGATCAAGAAGAGGCAGAGGTGTTTACAAAGGTGGTGGATGCTAAGTTGCAGCAGATTAACCTTGAATACGAATCTAAACGACAGTCTTTCCGTTTGCATGACCCAGAGACGCATATCCTATTATCTAACGCGTACGCGCGCTTTAAGGCAGCGTGCTTGCAAGATGGATTTAGAGATGGACAGTTTAAGTTCAACCTCCTCATGCAAGATGAGAAACGCCGTAGTAAATTCAATCTTATCCAGCGTTTTGAGAATGTATTTGACCAAATAGGTCAAGGTATTCTTGATAGTGCAAACTCAATAGATGATCGTCAGCGTGCTCGCGCGAAACGTCGTAATGAGCGCAAACAAGGGCGTGCAGCGAAAGCAAAGAAATGATTAACTAATAGATGGTGATAGATAATACAATACAGACAGTTGTGTTTGACCTTGATGGTACATTGTACAACAAGAAAGGTCTGGCTTGTAGAATGGTTTGTCATCTATGGCGCACCCTTCCATTGCTGATTGCTGAGCGAAAGACGCGAGAAACAATGAGTGATAAGAGTTTCAGAACGAAAGAGGAGTTTTATCACTACTTATTTTCTTCGATGGCAAAGAGAAGTAGCAAGACTATAGAGCAAACGAAGGCTTGGTATAATAATGTCTATATGCCCACTATGGTACGGTTAATTGCCAAACAACCCATTCGCAAGAATGTAATACAATTATTACACGAATGTAAGCAAAAAGGGTTACAAACCATTCTTTTGTCTGATTACGGATGCGCTGAAGAGAAACTGCAAGCATTGGGAATACCATTAGAGGAGTTCGATTATATAACTGACGCTCCTTCTTGGGGGGCGCTCAAGCCACAAACAAGTCTTCTTATACCATTACTTGAGCATTGTAACGCAACTCCACAAACTGCTCTTTTTGTGGGAGATAGAGACGATAAGGATGGCGCGTCAGCAAGAGCAATAGGCGCACAATTTATGCATGTAGCACATTAAAATAAGGCATGATGAATAAGAGGTACCACGATTTACAAGTGACCGAAGGAACATATGTTCCGCCAATTATGATGGATTATCCAGAAGATGATCCATACCAAGGTATATACAAACCTATCTACGATAGGGATTTCCCAGAGGTGAATGCTGATTATCCCTATGTGGATGACTCGTTTAAGAATAAACTGCTTGTGTGGTTTGGGTATAATGTGGTGTTGCGTATCTTGACGCTTGTTCTGCTCGTTAAATATGGTTTGCGTTGGACAGGAAGAAAGAATCTGCGAGCATATAGGCAATATTTCAAGAACGGAGCCATCACCATTGCCAATCATTGTTATCGCCATGACGCCGCGTCTGTATTGTCTGCTATATATGCTCAATCCAATACGCGTATTCCAATGTTCGCACCGAATTTCAAAACAAAGGACCAAATCTTCTTAAAAATGGTTGGCGGAATACCTATTCCCGCACCAGAGGAAGGATTGAGCGCGATGAAAGCATTTAATGCTGCTTTTGATGAGTTTCATAAGCGTGGGTATTGGTTCCATATCTTCCCTGAAGCAAAGCGTTGGGATTGGTATAAACCTATACGCCCATTCCAAAAAGGTGCTTTTACGATGGCATATAAGTACAATATGCCTATTATACCATGTGTGGTTACTTATCGTCCTAGTACGGGTATTTATCGTTTCTTAGGCCCTAAAAATGAACCACTTACGCAAGTGATTATAGGTGAACCCATTATTCCAGATACCACTCAGCCCAG
>JAZNQB010000081.1:0-2838 GCA_045589995.1 Paludibacteraceae bacterium | reverse complement strand
TGGACAAGCATTTACATCCGATACATTGTAATAAGTGGTTGGATTATCAGGATCAGACTCAATATCTTTGGCTACATAATTGAATCCACCTAATTTAGCGATATGATATGCCAACCAGCCGGTAGCTGGTTCTGTGTGTCCAGAGGTACTAACAATCGTAATTTTAGACCCTCTATCAATGCAACAACCATATGGTCTATTCTTGTAGAAGTTTATCACTACTACCTTATTTTCAGGTTCATCCTGTGAGTTTTTCGCATCCATTAAATTATATAAATGCAAGCAATCTGATACTTTTACTGCTTCAAGGATATTCTCTTGTGTCAAAAATTTACGAGTCAATATGCGGTCTAAAGGAATGTATCGAGGTACATAGAAAAGTCCTGTATGCTGTTGATCCTTATCAAATTTAAACGAATGTACAATGCTATTAATATGCCCCTCTATCTTCTCCCTCTTCTCATCTTTCTCCATCACTTCGGTGAAGGCGGAACCAATCAATCCGGCAGGCACGGCGAAGATAGCAATACCTAAAATACCAATGATGCAAGCGATGATACGTCCTGTGAATGTGATAGGTGGGGTGTCTGCAAAGTTTCCTGGGTCGCCAATATATTGCGCAAATGCCCAGATAACAGATGTCCAACCGTTGTCATATACTTCGGGCTGTGCCTCGTGCTCTACAAAGAAGAGAACAAACGATAGAATCAATGTCACGATTGCCAAGAATTGGAGCGATACCTTCATCTCGTTTGTCTTTGAACGAAATGCTCGTGAGAGAATGCTAAACGCCTTCATATAGCGGAAGATACGCAGCAAGCGAGCGATACGCAATGCCTTGAGTGCCACATATGGGATAGGCATAACAAAGTGCAAGTAGAACGGATAAGTAGAGAGGATATCAATCAATCCGTAGAAAGAGAAGCAGTAGCGCACGCGTCCCCAGAAGCCTTTGTATTTAGGGTCTAATTGGTCGGCATTCCAAATGCGCAAACTCACCTCTATAGTAAAAAATGCTGTTGTGAGATAGTCAACGACATCGAGCCATGTACCATATCGCTCTACAATACTATGCTAAGTAGAAAGAAAGACTTCGATGGTGGACAGAACAATAAAACCAATGATGGTATAATCCACATAGTTATGCCATTGTTTAGTGTGCAAGTTGTCGTCAAAGACGCGATTAAGTTCCTGCTTGAATTTGAGTAGTTTTGAGTCCATTGTATATTTATCTTATTTCTTATTTATTTTTTTGTGTGCGTTATCTATAATTTTTGTAATACCATCGATAGCTCGGTCATCTATATCTCCCAATAATTCATGGCATTTTTGTCTAGATTCATTTTGCATTTCAAGAGTAATGCATGATGCTAGCGCACTAATAATAGCACCCAGAGCAGCTAAATCATCAGTAAATCCAGCAGTTGGAATAGCATCGGGAATCAAATCTACAGGCAATATAAAATATCCCAATGCTCCGATGATCATTGTCTTTTCTTTTAAGTCTATTTCCGATGACTTTAACAAATTCAATAGCAACAGTACTGGGTAGATAATTGCGGCACCAATTGATTTACCTATCTTTGCAATTTTATTCCATAGTTCACTTTCTGAAAAATGTTTTTCATATATCTTAAGGTTATTAATAACATCCTCTACCTTAAAATCTGATATTTTTCCTTTTATTTCAGAAGTCTTTTCTGCAACTGTTTGTGACGCTTCTTTTGTTGCGTCTGACAATTTTCCTGCCAGCCCTTGAGCTTTGCTTTTGAGTTTTGAGAAATCCATAATGTAAACTATTTATTTCATGTTATGAAAATATAATACTTTTAGTTTTGCTTTAGGGGTAATCTCGCTTAGATTACCATTTGCAGCCATAGCTTCCGCAGAAGATGTAAATTCGTATCGCATAAGTTATTAGCTGTGTATGTATTTTGTTGTTTATGGATTAATCAGCCATGCTACACCAAGTCCCACATTAGAGTACTTAGTTGGGTCTTGGCAGTTGATGGAAGCATAGAGATCCAATTGTATGCGATGATGAGGCACATAGGTAAAGCCAGCGTCTAAATTACATTCTACTTCTGTGCAATTAGTTTGGCGAGTGAAATAGTTGTAACTCTCAACAAATGCTCCCCATTGGTCGTTTATATTAAAGCCGAGACACAATGCAAGAAAAGTGCTGGGTGTGGCATCCACGCCATTCCATTCTGCTCCTACATTATAGCAGAGGTTCAGCCAATTAGTCACATCGTTCTCAAAAAGCAGATATAAACTTGGTGCCAGATGTGTTGTTTGGAATTGCTGTTTGGTAATTGGAATAGCGACATTTGCAAGAAAACTAATTTTGGGCACTGCTTTCCAACCATCAAAAATACGAATCTTTGTTCCTAAAATCAATGGTTCTACTTGGTATTCCCATTGAGTGGTATTCAATTCTGTCGTTTGAGATAGTGTACCATCATATTCTAAGCGTAGTTCTGCAAAGGGTGCCACACCAAATCGCAGCATGGTAGTAGGCAATGTGAACGCGTGTTGACGGTCTGCATAATCCCATTGGAAGCCCGTCTCCCATTGAATAGCTTTGAATGGTAATACTCCCACACCTGTAGCCATACCAGGGCGATCCGCCGCCACAGATAGTGGCTCTGCGTTCTCGACATCCTGCGCTTGCATGCACACCACAGCGAATGTAAATAAGAGTAAAAGTGATATTTTCTTCATATTTTCTTGTTTTTCTTTGCAAGCCAGCGGAAACCCAATCCCGCTGACCAAGACTATTATTTTCCTCCTGCATTGAGCATTGCTTTTTGCACTGTACTTCTTAGTTGAGAGGTG
>JAZNQB010000080.1:0-4752 GCA_045589995.1 Paludibacteraceae bacterium | reverse complement strand
TGTAAATGACTAAATTGTAAATGAATTTATGGCTAAAGTATTTTTTCTCGACCCGATTGACCACATCAGTGGCAAAATCTCCAAACAGCACCGTACGATGTTCTGCTACCGGCGAGCATCCAAACTCAAGTACACCTCCGTGCGCGGAGACCGTACCACTCCAGTAAGTGCTGACGAGAGCAAACAGCGAATCAAGTTCCGCGTAGTACGCTTGGCAGCATTGGACCGCTCTATGGACCTGAGCAAAGTGAGTGCCGACCAAGAAGTATTCTTGGCAGAACGCAAAGCGCCTGACTTCAAGTACACTACCTACAAAGGTTGGTTGTTCGGCAAGGCATGGAAATGCTTCGACGAGAATACCAACCAAGTGACTTGGCCTGAACACCTCAACACCCTCGCGTAAAAGGAGATGAACCATGAAAAGGAACTCTTTTCTTCAACTCCTTGCGGCAATCGCAATGTGCACCTTCGGGTGCGCATTGCTCTCCGCCGCCTTTGCCCTCCCTCCCGTCGGCATCATCGACTCCTCCGTCCTCGTTGCCTTCGGCGAAATCCTCACCTTCGTCGGCTCTCTCGTAGGTATCGACTACCGCTATCGCCACAAAGAATAGCAATGTCTATTTCAGGCGAATAGGATTCGCCGCTAAAAATCGTACATCGTAAATGACTAAATTGTAAATGTTATGTTACTATCTTTAATCCGAACCAACACCACGCCCAACGAAACAATGGGCATCCTTCTCATCGGTGGCAAGCCCTTTTGTGGCACGCTTGAACCACCCACAGTCCCTAACGCTGCCCATCCCAAGGGAGCTATCCCTCTCGGATGGTACAAACTGACGCTGACCAAATCCCCGCATTTCGGTCGCGTGCTCCCGCTTGTGAACTATGTCCCAGGCTTCGAGGGCATCCGTATTCATGCCGGCAATACGGTCAAAGACACCGCCGGTTGCATCCTTGTCGGGCAACTCTCCGGCACAACGCTCTTCCACTCACGGACGTTCGAGCAGGACCTGATTGCTAAACTTCAAAAACACCCAGAAGATGAACATTATATTGAAATCACTACTCCGGACCGTTTCTATACCGAGCATTGCAGTAGTGCTCATGCTCTTGCCTGCCTGTTCGGTGGAGCACAGCTTGACCTCGACTGACAACCGCCAACAACTATCCACCCATTTCCTCCGCGACAGCATCTATCTCCATGATAGTACGGCGGTTGTGTATAAACTTGGAGAATCAAACAATGTGCTTGCACTTAGTCAAACAGGCAAAGCCGCCCCAACTTTCACACCGTGCAGGGTAGATACCCTGCTGGTGCATGAGTGGCACACACGATGGCGCGAGAAAGAGGTCATCCACACCGACACTGTCCAAGTGGAATCAACCCGTACCGAAACCATCCCTGTCCGTTATATCCCGTCCTTTTACAAGTACTGTACAGCCTTCGCGATCCTTGTCCTCATGGCTCTCCTTCTCCGCCTTGCATGGTGGCTCTATAAACATTTTCTGTAGTTTCTTTTTTGATTGACTGATTTTTCTCTTTCCCCCTTTATAAGGTGTTCGCTCCTGTGCCTCTTCTTCGAATTAAGTCGGCTAATTGCCGATACTTATCCGCTATTTTCTTTTGATTTCCCTGCAAAATCCACTTTCTCCGCACTTTCTCACTCTAAAATTTGTATAATCCAGATTTTTTTTGTACCTTTGCACCCGATTGGGTGCGTTACGCAGCGCGCGTATATAATAAGGTGCCAGAATCACGGATCCTAACTTACGCCGAGATAGTCGCGTCTTAACCGCCGACTATGGGTAAAGAGGGTTCATTACATATTGAAAAGGCGTTTATTGACGCTTTGTTATTGACACCCAAAAAGCTTCGAACACTTTTTAAACATTTCTAGTCAACAACAGAGTAACAGTAGATGCCTACGGGTATGACATTTATACTCGTTCTGCCGTTTCTTGGCAGACGTGTCGTCATATCGGCGTAGGTTTCATTGTTGTTTATTGACTAGAATGGGCAAGTTCGAAGACCCTTGGGTGTAGATGAGCAATAGCGGAGTCTACGCTTTTTTATGCATTGAATAAAAGTAATACAGATATGAAAAAGTTATTCACTTTATGCCTGTCGGTATGCAGTATTCTTATGGGTTCTGCAGCCATAGTACAAATTGATCATGTCTATTATTCTTTGTCGGGCACGGAAGCTTATGTAACCAACAGCAATGGTAGTTATAACGGAGTAAGTAGTTGTGCAGACACAATAAACATTCCATCAAGTATAACGTATGGATCGCGCACTTATCAAGTTGTTAGAATTAACGATTATGCTTTCAGGTCATGCGAGGCTCTTGTACAAATATCTTTACCCGCAACCGTGACCAGCATATATTATGGGTATATTACATTTAGAGGTTGTACAAATCTCAATAATATTTTGATTGAACCTGCCAATCCCAATTATTGCTCGGTGGATGGAGTGCTGTTTAATAAGGATACTACGCAGTTGATTCTATATCCCCGTGGCAGACAAGGCGCATATTCTGTTCCGAAAACGGTGACTGAAATAGGAGCGTATGCATTTGAGGATTGTGTGGGTCTGACGAACATCACTATTCCGGAAGGTGTTACAATTATAGGAGGCGGTGCATTTAGTGGTTGTACATCATTGCAATCCGTGGTGCTTCCTCAGACAGTCACCACTTTGGATTACTATGCTTTTGGACAATGTACCAATCTCGCATCTGTCACAATGCCAGATAATTTGACTAATGTTGGAGAAGGTATCTTTGAAGGTTGTACCAGTTTGACTACACCAATATATACATCTACTGCATTCTTGTATATGCCACCTTCATATAGTGGGGCGTATGCCATTCCTGAAGGAATAGAAAAGATAATGGGATTGGCATTTGAAGGATGTGAAAACATAACAAGTATCACTATTCCGGAAAGTGTAACCATTATTGGAGAAGTGGAATATGAAAGTGGAGAACCGTTTTGTACGATGTCACCGTTTATTGGATGCACCGGTCTAACCGCACCTGTTTATAATTCCCACCTTTTTGCTTATATGCCGACCTCTTACACCGGCTCTTATACCGTACCTGATGGTATTCAGAAAATCTGTTGTGAAGCATTTGCTGGTAGCAAAGTAAAAGAAGTGATTATACCCAATAGCGTAACGCAAATAGGGGAAGGAATTTTTAGAAACTGTGACTCCGTAGAAATGGTAACTTTACCGGAGAACATAACTGCGATACCCACCGATATGTTTTTCTATTGTTCACATTTGAAGAGCATAAACATACCGGATAACGTGACAAGTATTGGTTGGCGGGCATTCGAAAGTTGCTCGGCTCTTGCAGAAGTTACTCTTGGCGTAGGAGTACAAACTCTGTCTGGGTATGCTTTTGGTAGCTGTACTTCTTTGAGAAAGATTACTCTGCCGGAAGGATTAACTACATTGGATCAATATGTGTTTGATAGATGTACTGCACTGGATACCGTTGTTCTTCCATCTACTTTGACAAGTATCAATCAATATGCATTTCAAAATTGTCCCCAGACCATAACAGTCATTTGTTATGCAACGCAAGTTCCGACAAACAATCTGACAAATACCCGTCTGATTGTCTATGTGCCGTCCGAAGTGGTGGATTTATATAAATCGAATAGCGGTTGGAGCAAGTATCAGATATATCCTATAGAAAACGAAGTGATGTTGGTACTTGGTGCGCAGCATGGTACGGCTATAGGTGGCGGAGCATATCATCTTCATGATTCGGTAACCATTGAAGCCATACCGAATGAGGGGTATGCTTTCTCTTATTGGTCGGATTTTAATACGGAGAATCCGCGTACTATTCAGTTGACCCAAACAACAACTACGCTGACTGCTATATGTTTGCCAATTGATTCTGCGGTGTATGATTTGTGTCTTGCAGATGCTAATGAACACTCGGTATATTTTATCAAACCTGCTACTTGGGGCTCCAATATTAACTGTTATATGTGGCATGAAGGTACATATAATGAACTGACTAATAGTTGGCCGGGCAATAGCGCAACGGCTTTCAGTGAAAGATTATACAAATACAAGATTCCAGACAGTTGGGGAGATGTAGCCAATGATTGGATGATTATTTGGAATGATGGTTATCATCAAACAGAAGACCACAAATACCAAAATAATGCCGTTTATTCGATTGTTATGGACGTAACTTACGGACACGGTAACATCACAACAATCAACTATATTTGTACAACCGTTTGTCCTGATGCAATTGTTGATGTCTATGATACAATATGCGAAGGCAAACCCTATTATCTCAATCAGCAGATATACGAATCTGGCGATTATACGATAGATAGGACATACATATCCTCGCATGGCGGAGATTCTATAGTACATTATCATTTGAATGTACATTACTGCGAACCGATTAGATATACCATTTCGTTCGTGGATTACAATGGCTTCGTTCTGCAACGCGGGGAAGTCATAGAAGAAACTATGCCGACCTACAACGGAGAAACACCGCATAGATCTAACTCACTACGATGGGCATACACATTCCGCAAATGGTATCCGGATTTGGCAATAGCGACTGCGGATGCGACCTATACAGCTTTGTACGACAGCATCATTTCTTACGACTGCGAACGTCTGCTTCCGATAACAAGTATTGATACGATAGATTCGGTTAGACTCGCAGCAGTTATATCTTCCGTGAAGGCTAAAATAGGTAT
>JAZNQB010000079.1:0-2781 GCA_045589995.1 Paludibacteraceae bacterium | reverse complement strand
GGGTGGTATTCCATAAACTGCAAACGGCAGGCGTGACGGCAAAGATGGAGATGCGATACCATAAACCTGTCACTACGATGCAGTCGTATATCAAGTTGCGCGCGTATTTAAAGGAGATGCGCCGTAATATAGCTATCGTGCAAGGCGAGATTTGGAGCGCTGCAGATGACTCCAAAGGAGAAAAATCCGAACTGCTATGCGAGTGCATATGCACCTATTTCACTTTCCCGCAAGAGAAAGCCATAGAAACAATGGCATATGTGCCTTCTACTACCGAAGAAAAAGACTATACATGGGACGAAGCACTACAATTCAGCACTTGTTCGGCGCAAGAGGGGGATAGTTAACTGCTAATGCACTTTTCTGATAAGCGTTAGTCCGTCACGTAATGGGAGGATGACTTGCTCAAAGCGGTCGTCCTCTTTTACTTTATTATTGAAGGCTCGTAGGCTAAGTGTTTGCTTATCTTTGTCGTAAGCAGGGTCGATGATATGACTGTCCCATAGGGTGTTGTCTGCCAAAATAAAACCACCTATGGGTACAAGAGGATAGACTAAATCTAAATAGCTGCAATACTCGCGTTTGTCGGCATCAAGGAATACTAAATCAAACATGTGTGCTGCATCTTTGACCCATCCGCTTAGTATCTCACAGGCATCACCGATTAAGAGTTCTATCTGAGTGGATAATGGAGAGAGGGATAGGTGGCGTAGAATCATCTCTTCCAACTCATCATTATGCTCTATTGTTGTCAGTTTGCCATCTGGGGAGAGACCCTCGGCTAAGCATAGCGCGCTGTAACCAGTAAAAGTGCCAACTTCCAAAATATGCTTCGGCCGTATCATATGGCTTAGCATGCTTAATACACGACCTTGCACATGCCCGCTCAGCATATGGGGGTTGATAGTATGAACATGCGTAGCACGCGTGATGGCCTGCAGAGCAGGACTTTCAGCGCTCGAATGAGAAGATATATATTCGTCAAGTGTCATTTTGTAAAGAAATTTGTTGCAAAAGTACTATTTTTTTTGCATATATCAAAATTTTGTAGTAACTTTGCACACATTTTAAAACATTTTATCAAAATACCATGGAAAAAATAGATGAATTGGATCGAAAGATCCTTAAAATTATCACGAAGAGTGCTCGTACACCCTTCAAAGAGGTTGCGGAGTATTGCGGTGTGAGCCGCGCAGCGGTACATCAGCGAGTGCAGAAGATGATTGATAACGGAGTCATTACGGGGTCCAGTTACCATGTGCAACCTAAGATGTTGGGATACCAGCTATGTGTATATATAGGTATCACGATGGAGAAAGCATCTATGTATAATCAGGTTATTGCTGCATTGGAGAAGATTCCAGAGGTCGTAGAGGCACAATACACTCTTGGAGCATATGGATTGCTTCTCAAGGTCTTTGCACACGATAATGAGCATTTGATGAGATTGCTTAATACGCAGATACAGGAGATAGAGGGAGTGGCTAACACTGAGACGCTTACCACACTTGCACAACCTATTTATCGTCATTTACCAATAGAAATTGAATAATTTAACGATTTGATATCTCATGGAGAGAGTAATTAGTGGAATACGCCCTACGGGCAATTTGCACCTCGGGAATTATTTTGGTGCAGTGAAGAGTTTTGTCAAGATGCAAGACGAATATGATTGTATGTTTTTTATCGCAGACTGGCATTCACTCACCACACACCCTACGCCTGAAAATATACGCAATTCAGTAAAGACTATCTTGAGTGAATATCTCGCGTGTGGCATCGACCCAAGCAAGGCGCCTATCTATGTCCAGAGCGATGTGAAGCAAGTACTCGAGTTGTATCTCTATCTCAATATGAATGCCTATCTGGGAGAGTTAGAGCGTGTCACATCGTTTAAGGAGAAAGTGCGCAAGCAGCCGGATAATGTGAATGCCGGATTGCTTACATATCCATGCCTCATGGCAGCAGATATATTGGTGCACAAGGCTGACAAAGTGCCTGTGGGGAAGGACCAAGAGCAGAATATGGAGATGGCGCGCCTTTTCGCTAGACGATTCAATCGTATTTATAATATCGACTACTTCAAGGAACCACAATCGTTCCATTTCGCAGACAAGGCAGTTAAAGTGCCAGGATTGGATGGCTCTGGCAAAATGGGTAAATCAGAAGGCAACTGTATTTACCTCTGCGACGACGAGAAGACGGTGACCAAGAAAATTATGCGGGCCGTGACAGACCAAGGACCTACGCAACTTAATCAGGAGAAACCGGAAGTCATAAAAAACCTCTTTGCTTTTTGTGAACTCATTTGTGGTAAGGAAGCAACTGATTATTATGACGATTTGTACAATAATATGCAAATCCGTTATGGTGATATGAAAAAGCAGATTGCTGCCGATTGTAATACCCTGCTCAATCCTATTCGTGAGCGCATACAAGCCTATGCGTCGGATGAGGCATTGCTTGATTCTATCATGCGCCAGGGAGCAGAGGCGGCTTCTGCACGCGCCGAGAAAACGATTGAAGAAGTAAGACAGATTATTGGTTTTAGAGCATTATAATCATGACCAGAGCACTATCAATAGGGATCACTATCATGGCTATCATCGCCGCAGGGTGGATGGCAGCCCATGCTACGCTGCCTATCCCTATGGATGATGCGTATTATCAAACGGGTTATGAGATGCGCGACTTACAAGCGCAAAGAGCTATTAATACCTATCTATCAAGCGATTCGATAACCCATAGCAAAGCGAATACCAACGCAACCAATACCCCTTG